>NZ_JBEZMM010000010.1:0-189092 GCF_040652715.1 Streptomyces sp. NPDC048196
CCACTCGCTACGACAAGACCACCGAGTCCTACCAGGCCGCCGTCACCCTCGCCTCGCTCCTGATGTGGGCGTGACATTTGAAGACATCTCCTAGGCCGGGCTGCCCGGGAGGTCACCTGCCTCACCTGCCACTCCGCCCAGTCACCGGGATATGCACCGCCCACAAAGGTGCATGTGGGAAATACCGCCAACGGGCGACTGAGGTAGGACGCCGTCGGCGGCCACGGAAGCCCAACTGGTGTCGTGAGAGAGGCTCATGTCGTTCCGCCTGAAGGCTCGGGCGTACCTTGTAGCAGCGGATGGCGGCGACGAGTCCCCATCGCTCGTTGTACTCACGCCTTGCGTGCGAGGCGGACACATGCTGGATGTAGCCGACGCGCAGCCGGCCCAACGGCTGAAGGGACAGGTGGGGAAGCTAGCTTGCCGGAATTGCGGCGGACACGTGACCGATCAACACTCTAACTGGCCGGCACTGTGGGTCGACGTCCGCAAGTACGCGGCCCAGCGCTGGGGTTGGTTCGATGCGCGTCGACGATGCAGGGAATGCAGGGAACGAAGTACGACCTGCTCGACTGGCTTTACCTGCACGTTCCTGTCGATTCCAATAGCCCAGCTGCTCAATTTGCTCTTGAGCCGGTCGGTGCGTGGGGTTGCGTCACCAGCGCGCGACTGTTGCGTTCTCGCGCCGCTGGTTGGGTGGTAGCGCGGTCCGCGTATGGCGCGCGGATCGTTGGGTGGTCTATTCAGTCAACAGCGAGGCATGACGGACAGATGGAAGAGCGCCAGCACCGCCGTCACCGCGATCAGCAGGTACTGCGGGCTGGGCACCGGCAGGTACGGCACCCTGTCGATCCGGTCGTTCAGCAGCCAGCCGACTTCTGCCAGCTGCAGTGCGGTCCAGCCGAGTCCGGCGCGGACCGCCCAGAACAGCGGGGCGCGGTGGCTGGCCGTTTCCCTGGGCATTCGCAGGCGTACTGCGGGGCGCCCGGCGGAGAGGTCCGTCCCGTCCCTGGATGTCTTCATCACCACTCCACACTGGCCGAACCGGCGCCCTCTCCCAGAGGTTCGTGTCCTGACTTCTCCGGGACAGGTGTCCCGGGGCGGCCGGGAAATGCCGTCACACGCAGGGCGTCAGGCCTTGGCGACGAACTCCCGCACCCCTACGCCCGCAGCCCGCTTTCCGGGCCGACCGGCAGGCTCGACCCACGGTGTCCCGGCTCGGGCCACGCCGTTGACAGCGAACCGAACCCGAACGACCGCCACGTCCTCCCCGGTCGTGCATCGCCCGTGCCGCTGACCACCCGGCCCGGCTCAGCCTCTGTTCCCCCGGACACGACTCGTCCCTGCCAGGAGAGTGACCATCGATCCTCAAGCGGTCAAGGAGTGTGTGGCGCCACTGAGGTGGCGGTAGCAGTCACCCCAATGTCTCGACGCCCAGCGAACAGCCTCGACACGCCACTCCGCCGCTTCCCACACTCCCGCGGCGAGCGCCACCCACCACGCAGCCGAGACCCATTGATTCACAGGCACGACTGCGCCCTGGCGTCTAAGAAACCAAGGACCAACGGGGTGACTTGCCGAAGACTGGCAGGCGAGAAGGCATCAGGACGGCGACTGCACACGAAGGGGATCAACAGGTGGGAGCGACAGACCTAGCAAGTCGGAACGCCCAACATGCCCTACGCGCCGTCCGGCTTCTGAGGCGAAAGCCCCTCGCCGGACCGCCCTGCCACAAAGCGGCTGCGCGGGCGAGGTCAAGGACTGGCCGCCATACGCCCGATCGGACCGCGTCCACGGCGTCCTCGTTGGCGGGTGGCCTGGTGGCCTGGTGGGCCGGAGCCCGTAGCCGACCTATCTCTTGGCCAACCTGGACTCGATGATGCCGATGGTGTTCCGGGCGCGTGCGCCCACTTCGTCATCAGACCTGGCGTGGTCGCGGAGTGCGGGCAGCGCGGGGTGGGCGGCTACGCCCATGAAGCCCAGATTGTTCAGCGCCCCTTGCGGATCGTGCGGGATCTGCTCGATCAATGCGGGCCAGGCGCTGTCCGCGTCGCCGGTGATTCGCCACAGCGCGTAGGCCGCGGCCACCCGCGCTTCGGCCGGCTCTGCCGCGCCGTCGCGCACACTGCGCAGGGCCGTGGCGGCGAGCTGCGCCCGCGGGCCCAGCTGACCCAGCTGATGACAGGCGTTGGCTTCGAAGCGCAGGCCGCGGCGGCTCTCGGTACGGATGGTGTGGCGTCGGCGCGCGAGGACGTCCAGCAGCAGATGCACCACTTCGTCATCCACTGACGCACCCAGTCCGCTCAGCGCCCCGATGGCGGACAGCCGGATCTCCGGGTCCGTTCCGGCGGCTGCCCTCCGCAGGGCCGACCGCGCCTGCTCGTTGGACAGCCCGTACCGGCGCAGGAACAGGCAGGCCTGATGCGCCGCTTCCAGGTCGTCGGAGTCGGGGCGGTCGGTGGCTGCAATGCGTCGCCTCAGCCGCTCCAGCGTGCCGATGACCTGGGGGACGGCCTGGCCGCCGCCGCACCATCCGTAGGTTTCGGTCAGCAACAAGCAGACCTCGGCGGACGGGATGTCCACGGCGAGCCGCTCCTGGAGGTGTGGCCACACCTGGTCCGTCAGGCCTTTGGCCGACCGCAACAGGCCTGGGGGGAGGGTGCCCTGACGGATCCGTTGCCGCATCAGGGGCAGGCATCGGGGGTCGCCTTGCCCCGTGAGAATCGCCAGAGCCTTCTCGAATACGGCGGGATCCGGGACTGGGGAACACAGAACCTTGGCCAAGGCGTCGCGATAGCCGTCGTGACAGCGCAGGCGGGGCGTATTGAGGGCAGCATCTCGCACTACGGGATCGGGATGGTCGAGCAGCTCCGCGACCGCCGATGCATGCGCCACACATCCCTCGCGGTCCTTGGAGAACAGCCGGTCAGCGGCCTCGACGAGTACGGGGGCCGTGGCGGCATCCAGACGGCCGTCCCACAGGCCGGGGAGCATGCGAGTCAGCCAGCGGGCACGTAGTGCGGGGGTGGGGTAGAGCCAGTGGTCGACCGTGGCCACGGGGCCGCGCGGCGCCGGGCCGCTCCATTCCGGGTCGCACCACGCCAGCTCCGCCAGCGCCGTCCCGGCCTCACCGCCGCACCGTGCGAGCGCTTTGACGGCTTCGTCGATCACCGCGTCCTCGGTCTCCGCGACAGGAGGAAGCAGCAGGCCCAGTGCCGCCCCCAACGCCTCGGCCGGTTCGTCTGCCATGCGATGGCACAGATAGTCGCGCACCTGTGGGACATCCGCGTACCGTCCCAGGGCCAGCAGCAGTCCGAGCCTGACCGGGGCATCGAGATCGCGCTCGCTGTGCACGCGCAGCTCGGGGACGATGTCGTCGGGGAGAGCATCCGTGTAGGCCAACACCACGGCAAGGATGCGACGCACCGCGGGGTCCGGGTGGGACAACTGCCCCAGGAGTGCGGGCAGCCCCGCGCTGACGGCCAGCGACAACTGCTCCGCCCATTCACCAGCAAGGAAGAAGCCCTCGGCGTCAGGCGCCGTTCCCAGCTCCGCGTTCAGCGCTTCCAGCGCCGCACCGCTGCGACTGCCCGGCTCGTCGAGTTCGACATCGAAGTCCCGGTGGATGACGGACTGCCAGTCGAACGCGACGGTGTCGGTACCCGATCCGTCACCGGTCCCAGGCCGGTCGGCGGTGTCAGGAGACCAGGGCCCGGTCGTGTCGGATGCCCCGGCGCCCGGCCCGTCGGCTGAAGAGTTCATGACTGGACCCTAACGAGGCCCCCCATGAACGCCGCCGAGTAATCCGGTAATTCGGTCGCTTCGAGCTGCGGGCTCGTCGCCTGCTCAGTCGACCTGCAGCTCGCGGTCCGGCCGGCACATGGAGCACGGCTCGCCCCCGACGGCCAGGGGCCCGGGGTTCATCCCATCCGACCGTCGCCCATCCGACCATGCGCGAGGCTGCGCAAGCCCCTGGGGATCAACCAGGCCGCGCTGGTGATCCAGATCAACCGCCTCGAACAGGACCTCGGCCACCCCATGCTTGAGCGCGCAGAACGTGGCAGAGCAATGAAACCGACTCCCTTCCGCACACGCGTGGCCGCCGCCATCCGGAAGTCGGTCCCCGTAGTCGAGTGTGAGCAAAATGCCCGGCAGTCGACATCCCCAGGGCGCTAACCTCCGACTGGAGCCGAGGAGGCGCAGTGGCACTGGGGAAGAAGGGGAGCCGGCGCATCGTCGTGGACGGGGTGACCTACCGGTGGCGACACCGTCGGCGGCCGACCTACAGCCAGGCACTGTGTTGGTCGCCTTGCACCTACGCCGCCGAGCGCGCTGAGCAACACGGGGCAATCCTGGTGGTCACCACTGATCGACCACACACCGGCAACTGGCTCAGCAGACAAGCCGCCCCGGTCCGACCTGCTGACGTGGCGAACCACATCCGCATCGCACTGGTCCGAGGATGGCGACCGACGCACCCCGGTTCACCCTTCGAGCTGGACCTCTCCGCCGGCTTCATATCCAGTCCTTGAGCCGTGGCAAGGCCGGTCCAGCGCGTCGTCGACCGCGACGACCGGCCTGGTCGTATCGGCCGGGCCGGTCGTCGTGTGCGCTTCTACCTGTTCGCGACCGCCGCCTCCCGGAGGGCCCTGCCCGGCTCCGGCTCCGTCCCCAACGCCCGGTCGAGGTCGGCCCACAGGTCCTCCACGTCCTCCAACCCCACCGAGAGCCGCAGCAGCCGGTCGCTGACCCCCGCGCCGCGGCGGTCGTTGGCGTCCACGATGCGGTGGCTGATGGACGCGGGGTGCTGGATGAGGGTGTCGACGCTGCCCAGGCTCACGGCCGGGGTGATCAGTCGGACGCCCGCGATGACGTCGTGGGGGTCGCCGGCTACCTCGAAGGCGACCATGGCGCCTCCGATGCGCGGGTAATGGACGCGGGTGACGCGCGGGTCTGCGGCGAGCCGATCGGCCAACTCCGCCGCGTTCGAGGACGCGGCTCGGACCCGTACTGGCAGGGTCGACAGGCCACGGAGCAGCAGATAGCCCGCGAGCGGATGCAGCACTCCGCCCGTGGCGAACCGCACCTGGCGCAGCCGCCCGGCGAAGTCCTCGTCGCAGGCCACCACACCGCCCATGACGTCGCCGTGGCCGCCCAGGTACTTGGTGGCACTGTGCAGGACGAGACGGGCTCCCTGCTCGACGGGCCGTTGCAGCACGGGGGTGGCGAAGGTGTTGTCGGCGAGCAGCGGGACGGAACCGCAGGCGTGCGCGACGGCGCTCAGATCGAGTTCGGCGAGGGTCGGGTTGGCCGGGCTTTCGACCATCACCAGGCCGGTGTCGGGGCGCAGCGCGTCCGCGATGCCCGCCGGGTCGACCCAGGTCACCTCGGAGCCCAGCAGCCCTGCGGTGAGCAGGTGATCACTGCATCCGTACAGCGGTCGTACGGCGACGACATGGCGCAGGCCCATCGCGTTGCGTACGAGCAGCACGGCGCTCAGCGCGGCCATCCCGGTGGCGAACGCGACCGCGCTCTCGGTGCCCTCAAGACGCGCGAGGGCGGTCTCGAAGCGGGCGACGGTCGGGTTGCCGAGGCGACCGTAGACGGGCGGGCCCTCCGGTTCGGCACCGTCGGCCGCGAAGGCGTCTATCCGGGCGGCCTCGCCCCGGCTGTCGTGCGAGGGGTAGGTGGTGGACAGGTCGATCGGCGGGGCGTGCACCCCCTGTCGCGCGAGGTCGTCCCGCCCGGCGTGCACCGCCTCGGTGGTGAGTGCCCGGGGTGCGGGCACGCCCGGGAAACGACGACCGGCGCCGTCTGGAGCATGGCCGGTTCCCTGCGGGTCGGCCGGTACGTCGTATGCGTCAAAGCTTCCGGAGTCCATGCTCGGGAGTCTGAACACAGAGCGGGGTCGGAGCGCTGGACCCCGTGTTACGTTCGGCATATGACGGACTCTGTCGTACTGGATCCGGTGGACCTCCATCTGCTACGGCTGCTGCAGAACGACGCACGGATGACGTACCGCGATCTCGCCGCGCAGGTCGGTGTCGCGCCTTCGACCTGCCTGGACCGGGTAGCCAGGCTGCGCCGCTCAGGAGTGATTCTCGGCCATCAGCTGCGGCTGGATCCGGCGAAGCTGGGCCGGGGCCTGGAGGCACTGCTGTCCGTGCAGGTCAGGCCACATCGGCGGGAGTTGGTGGGGCCGTTCGTGGAGCGGATCCGGGCACTGCCGGAGTCCATTTCGGTCTTCCATCTGACCGGGCCCGACGACTATCTTGTCCATGTCGCGGTCGCGGACATGGCGGATCTTCAGCGGCTGGTCCTTGACGGGTTCACCTCACGGCCCGAAGTGGCGCGTGTCGAGACCCGGTTGATCTTCCAGCAGTGGGACTGCGGCCCGCTGCTGCCGCCCCAGTCCGACGGCGCTCCCGCCCCCATGACAACATGTGTGGAGTAGAACCCGCTCACCTGCGAGGTTGTGGTCAGCTCGGCCCATGTGCGATCAGCCGGCATTGGCGGTGCGATGGGGTCATGATGCAGAGCATCGCGAAGCGGACCGTCACCTGGGGGCTGGGCCGTCACAGGGGGGCTGGTGAGCATCTGCGAGCGCGAGGGCATCGGCGGTGCGTTGACCACACTGGTTCTGTATCTGTGCAGGTCAGAGGTATTTGGCTAGCTTCCCGCCATGGTGGGAAGCAGTAGGTTGGCGACGCTCGGCGGCCGGCCGTGCCGGCGGGGGCTGGGCCCGGCGGGCTCTGCCGGATGGGAATGCCGGGCATAGGCTTCCGCCCTACGCTCGTCATATGTCCGACTTCCTCGCCGCCGGCGCCTCAGCCGACGACCTTCCCGCACCGGCCAAGGGTCTGCTGCTCACGCACTTTCTCACGGTCAGCGACGTCCCCCGCTCGCGGGCGTTCTATGCCGATGTGCTGGGCGGGCAGGTGGTGCTGGAGGAGAACCCCTGCATCATCAAGGTCGCCAACAGCTGGATCATCATGAACCCCGGCGGCGGGCCTACCGATGACAAACCCGACGTCGTCCTGCGCCCGCCGGAGGACCGCCACACCGTCTCCAGTTTCCTGAACGTACGGGTGGCGGACATCCACGGCTTCTACGCGGCAGCCCGCGCCAAGGGCGCCGAGTTCCTCACCCCGCCCATCGACCGGCTCGCCGAGCTGCGCTGCTACATGCGCGACCCGGATGGCTACCTCATCGAGGTCGGCCAGTCCACGGGCCTGCTCAAGGGCATCCTGGCGCGCACCGATACCGAAGCCTGACCACTGCACTGCTGACCGAATTCATCAGATGCGACGGACCGGGTTCGTGATTCCGCCGGGGCACCCCAGCGCCGCGATGTCCCATTCGGCGCGTCCGGCCCGGCCTGGTAGGCGCTTTCGTAGAAGGCGAGCACGGCGGCACGCGGATCGGCCTCGGCGTGGGCCGCGTCGTAGCGCAGCACGGTCAGGTGGCTGTCGGCGCCCGCGACCCACTGCGCGGACGCCGGGCTGAGCTGCGCTTCGGCAAGGCCGGCGGGCTCGGGGGCGGTGTACGAGTAGAACGCGGGCTCGGCGAAGGTGTCGTCGCCGAACCAGAAGCCCTTGGTCGGTCCGGGTACCGGTGGCGTTCAGCGCGTGGATGCCTGCCTCGCAGCACGCGGGCCGACCGGAGGTGCCCCCCTTCCACGAGCCCAGGATTTCCTCCGGCCGCACGGCCTCCCATATCGCCCACAGCCGGTCCAACTCGTCCGCGGTCACGCGTGAGCCGGCGGCTCGAATGGCGGCAATATGTGCGCGGGCCTGCTCGATGTCCATCCGGACTCCTCTCGAGAGACGCCGATACGCCCCGACAGTAACGCGCCGCTGCCGGTGCGCCCGGCGTGAACCAAGGGCGGCCCGTCGAGCGATAGAGAGGGCGTGAGACTGTTCCGCCCCATGGGGGCCGACCGAGATGACGACGATGAGGCACTGCTGCGTGCCGTGGCCCGGGGTGACCAGACCGCCTTGGCCACGCTCTACGACCGGCACGCCGGCTGGCTGCACGCGCGGCTGACGCGGCGCTGCGCGGATCCGGAGACGGTGCGCGAGGTCCTTCAGGACACATTCGTCACGGTGTGGCGCTCCTCCGGAACGTACCGGGGTGGTGAGCCCGGCGGCTGGCTGTGGGTGATCGCGGCGCGTCGGCTGGTGGACGCGCAGCGGGCGCACGCGCGGGCCGACCGCGTCGCGTACGAGCCGCCGGCGGCCGCACCGTCCACCGAGGACCGGGTGCTGACCGGGCTCGAATACGGGGATGTGGGCACCGCCCTCGACCGGATCTCGCCGGAGCTGCGTGCGGTGCTGCGCGCCACCGTTGTGGACGGCCTGACCACACGCGAAGCGGCGCTGCTGCTCGGGGTACCGGAGGGCACGGTCAAGACCCGGGCCATGCGGGCGCGCCGCGAACTGCGCCGCGTCCTGTCCCAGTTGTCCGATGGTGGCGCACCGTTGGGAGATCTCGCATGACGTGGAAAGAGGAACGAGCGGGAGACCGTGGGCGGGACCACGCCCGCCAGGCATGGCACGTGGACGCGGCGATGAGCGCACGCTACGCGGACGGTTCCCTCCCCGAGCCCGATGCGTGGTCCCTGGAGAAGCACGTGGAGGCATGCGTCCGGTGCGCGGCCGCGGTCTCGGAGGCGGTCTGTACGACGCAGGGCCCGGCGGCGGTACTGGCAGAGGTACGGGCCTCGGTGCTCCGAGCGATCGTGGAGACGGAACCGGCCGGCGCGGCCGGACAGCCCCAAGACCCGTCCGCCACGCTGCCCCGACGCCTCACCCGCGCCCTGTGGGCCGCCGGGCCGGCGCTGCGCGGACCGTGGGTGATCGCGCTGCTGCTGGTGTGCGCCGCGGCCGTGGGGCTGGCGTACGGAGCCGGATTCAACGGCGCCCGTCCTGTGCTGCTGCTGCTCGCCCCCGTGCTGCCGCTCACCGGCGTGGCGCTCTCCTACGGGCCGCATGCCGACCCGCTGTACGAGATCAGCGCCTCGACGCCGTCCGGCGGTCTCCGGCTACTGCTGACCCGGACCGCCGCCGTCCTCGGGGTGAGCCTGCCGCTGCTCACCACCGTCGGTGCCGTCCTGCCGGGCCCCGCGGGCGTGCCCGGTGCCGGGGCCTGGCTGCTGCCGGGCCTGGCCCACACGCTGGGCGCGCTCGCGCTCAGCTCGTACCTCGGGTGCCGGACCGCCACAGGGATCGTCGCCGCGGGCTGGACGTTCGCGGTCCTCCTGCCGGTACTCGCTTCGCGCGGCGCGGGCGGGGACGGCAGCGGGATCCTGCCCATGACCGCGCTCGCCGAGCAACTGGCGCAGTACCTGTCCGGCGCGCCCGCGCAAGGCGGTTGGGCCCTGGCCGGTGCGCTCTGCGCGGGCCTGCTCGCCCTGCGCCGCCATTCCTTCGACATCAGCCCGGGCACCGGCCGGGGCTCGCGTCTCGACCCTCGGGAGAACCTGTGATCAGCACGGACACCACCAGCGCCGTCAGAGTCGCCGGACTGACCGTCCGGCATCGCAGAACGGTCGCCCTGGACGGCGTCGATCTCGACTTCCGCCCCGGAGTGCACGGTCTACTCGGCCCGAATGGCGCCGGCAAGACCTCCCTGATCCGGGTCCTGGCCACGGTCGCCCGCGCCGATGGCGGACGCGTCGAGCTCCTGGGCCACGACCTGTCCGGCCACCGGGAGCTGGCGGCGGCCCGCCGCCGGCTCGGCTACCTGCCGCAGGACTTCGGGTACTACCCGGGTTTCACCGTGCGGGAGTTCGTCGCGTATGTGGCCTGGCTGAAGGAGATGCCGGGTGCGCGGGCCGGCGCGGCGGTTGAGCGGGCCGTCGCACGTGTCGGGCTCGCGGACCGTATCGACGCCAAGGTGAAGACGCTGTCCGGCGGCATGGTGCGACGGGTCGGTATCGCGCAAGCCATCGTCAATGATCCGGCCGTGCTGCTGCTCGACGAGCCGACTGCCGGTCTCGATCCCGAGCAGCGGGTCGAGTTCCGTTCGCTGCTGCGGGAGTTGGGCTCGCAAGCCACCGTGATCGTCTCCACCCACCTGGTGGAGGACGTGGCTGCCGCGTGCACCGAGGTGACCCTCATCGAGTCCGGACGGGTGGCCTACCGAGGTACACCGGCCTCGCTCGCCGAGATCGGTGCGCAGGCGGACGGCGCGGGAATCGGGGGCAACTCCATCGAACGCGGCTATACGATCGCGCTGCGCGCCCACCGCGCCGGCACCGCCTCCACCGCGGGGGTAGACCGATGACCGCGCCGCCCCTCGTCCGGCCGGCCACCGCGCGCACGCCGCGACGCCTCCGGCACGCTCCCCACCCGCTGTACGCCGAGCTGTGCAGCGGCCCGGCCCGCTGGGCCGCTCTCGCCACGTTCCTCACCCTCCTCCTGCCACTGGCGGCGAAATCTGCCCTGTGGCAAGGGAGTTGGGGCCACACACAACTACAGGTCCACACCATGACCACCCTGCTCGCCGGGCCCCTGGCCGCGGCCGCGGGGTGCTGGCAGGGCGGCCGGGAACACCGGTCGCGCACGGCGGAGCTGCGGTTCTCCGGCGCCAGGGGGCCGCTCGCACAGTTCCTGGTGTCGGCCTGGCCGGTGGTGCTCGGAGTCCTCGCCGGCTACACGGCCGCCGTGGCCGGAGCGCTGCTGGCCAGCTGGCCGTACGTCTCGGCAGGCCGGCCGCTGCTCCTGCCGCCGTTGGCGGACGCGGTGTTCCTGACCGCGATGACGACGGCCGGGATGGTCGTCGGACGACTGGTGCGGTGGCGGCTCGCCGCGCCTGCGCTCGCGGTCTGCGCGTATGTAGTGCTCGGCTTCCCTACCTACCGCAGTGCGGCCGTCCGCTTCCTCAGCCCGGCGGCGGCTCCCGCCCTCCCCGCCCTGCCGGTCTGGTGGCAGCCGTTCGCGATGGCCGCCTGGACGGGCGGCCTGGCCGCGGCCGCCGTCGTCGTCCACACCGCTCGCCGCCGCAGGTACGCCGCCCTGCTGCCGTTGGCCGTCGCGGTCGCCGCCGCCGTACCCGTCGTGCGGACCGGCGCGGGCATGTGGCACCCGGACCCGCTCCGGAAGGCGCAGGTGTGCGACGACTCGTCCCCGCGCGTGTGCGTCAACGCCCTGGACCGCGGCCTGTTGCCGGAGGTCTCCCGTGCCCTGTCGGGGGTCACCGGCCGGCTCGCGGGGGTCGCGAACGCCCCCGTTCGCTTCGAGGACCTGCACCGCGCTCCGCACCACGACGAGGCGCAGCTGCCCCAGCTCTACCTCGGCCAGAGCGTGGTACGCGGTGAACTGGCCGATCCCGAGCGGTTCGCCTGGGAGGCCGCGGCCGGGCTGGTGTCGCGTGAGTGCGACGCCACCCGTGCCGACCCCACCGATGCCGCCGTGCGGGACTGGCTGGTCTCCAACAGCCTCAGCCGGCGCCGACGGGAGGCCGAGGCGGCGCGTGCCCGGCAGTGGGGAGACCAGGCGGCGGTCGCCAGGGCCGAGGCCGACGCCCGGGCGCTGACCCGTCTCGCGGCCATGCCCGACGCCCGCCGGCGCGCCTGGCTCGGCCGCTACTTCGCGACCGCCGGCAGCTGCGACGCGAACGGGGGGCCCGTACTGTGAGCCGCCGCATTCCCGTATACGCACCCACCTACGGATACGCCCTCTTCGCCCGCTCACGCGCCCTGCCCCTGACCGTTGCCACCCTCCTCGGCACCGCGCTCCTGGCCGCCGTGTGCGCCCACCACCTGAACGCCTACCTCGACCCGGACCAGCGGGTGCCGTTCGTGGCCCTCGCGCCGATGCTCGCCGCCTCGGCCATCGGCACCAGCCTGCACCAGCACTCACCGGAGCTGGACCGGACCGCGGTGCGGCCCGCGTGGCCCCGGCGACTGGCCCACCTGCTGGCACTGACCCTGCTCGCGGCCGTCACTCTGGCGCTCGCCGTGCCGGGGCATGTGGAGACGTTCGGCGCCCTTGCGATGGTCCGCAACCTTCTGGGCGCGGTGGGGATCGCCGCGGCGTCCGCCGTCGTTATCGGCGCCCGGCTCAGCTGGCTGCCGACGGTCACCTATCTCAGCGCGGTCTACCTGGCAGGCGGCGCCGCTTCCGGCCGGGCCGCCATGGTATGGGCCTGGGCCGTGCAGCCGGGAACGGAAGCCGCCGCATGGGCACCGGCGGCCGGCGTCTTCGTCACGGGCGCGGTGCTCCATGCGGTCCATGGAGCACGGGCGGAGAACCAACGGGCCTGACGGTCTAACAGTTCTGACGGCCTGTCGTAGGCGGTGGCTTTGTATCTCAGTGCGGGAGTTCGAGGAGACTATGGGAGTCACCTTCTGACCGAGTTTGCGATGTCGATTCTTTTTTGGGTTCTGGCACAGATCTTGGGGAGCAATCACGGAGGGTGTCGGTGTCGTTCGATTGAAAGGGCGGTTGTGAACCCCGGCTGCCCGGCTCGAACGCTCGCTGGGCATCGGTGTATCCGCTGCCAACGTCCACGACAGCGAAGGACTGAAGCCGATGGGCGAGGGTCACCAAACGAGACACGACCCTCGCCCCGGCCGGCATTTCACACCCCAACGTCTCCATGCAGACAAGGCATACGACACCCCTCACCTGCGGAATATGGATCCGAGGGAAGCGCATGGGCGTCCGCATCGCACGCAAGGGCGTCGAGATCAGCCATCGATTGGGACGGCGCCGTTGGGTGATGGAACGCACCAACTGTCCGGCTATCGCAGACTCAGCCCTCGCGACGAACGCGACCCCCGCAACTATCTGGCCTTTCTCGGACTCGCCGCCGCCCTCTGCTGCTACCAACGTCTGATCAGCCTGACCACATAGGACACGTTCTTAGCCGGGCAGCCGGAGCCCATGGCCGACCCCGGCCCCAACAAGTCCGGTGGTACCGCCGGATGCGGCGTCAGCTGAGGCTGAGGAAGACACCCATGGCTGCGGCGGTCAGCCCGATGAACCAGCCGGTCAAGGAGTTGAGCAGCGCGACCCCGTGTCGACCACTTACCAGCAACTGACCGGCCTCATGGCCGCAGGCGCTGAATGCGGTGACAATGCCGCCCAGCAGAATCGTGCCGCTGGTCATCCGGTGCAGATAGGCCCATCCCGCCAGCGCGCCGAACAGGAAGCACCCGACGAAATTGAGGACGAACGGGACCCAGTGCGTAGGATTCCGGAAACGCGACCGAAGGTGCCGCTCCGTCCCGTAGCGCAGCGCCGCGCCGCTCAATCCACCCAGTAGCATCAGTAGTAGAGACACGGGAAAGCTCCCTCTTGCGAACGCGCGACAACGGAGTCATGATCGCGCTGCCGCCTCCTATCCGCGATACATATCGCGGATAGGAGGCGAATCACCGGCAGAAAACGGGGCCTGTCTCTTCCACCTGTAGTCGACCGTCCCCGAAGGGTACGGCAGGTGGATAACAGTGCCACTGCCCAGTCGGCACGTCGCGGTTTCGGCGAACCGTTCCGCCCTGACTCTGCACAATAACCCTTGGCTCCCGGCAGGAATCCCACCGCGCGCGGGCAGAATCACCGAATGCCACACGGCAACTCTGACGGAGCAACCGCATCGCCCCGTCAGAGTGATTACGCCTTGTCAGTCGGACTTCGGGTGGCGTGAGTGTCCGCAGTCCCATGATGATCAGGCCTATAGCCCCGACGCCGGCACACTGAGCTCTGACTCGCCGAGGAGACGCCGATAACCATGAGCGAACCGGTGCGAAAGCCACAGCTGTACCGTGAACTCTCTGCAGAATTCGTGGGCACGATGGTCCTTATCCTCTTCGGGTGCGGCGTTGTGGCTCAGGTGGTAGCTGGAGGCGCCCTCACCGATCCGAAGGGTGGACTGGGCAATCACGACAGCATCGCCTGGGCCTGGGGGCTGGGCGTCACTCTCGGCGTGTACGTCGCGGCCCGCCTCAGCGGCGCCCACCTCAACCCGGCCGTGACACTCTCCCTGGCCACCTTCAAAGGCTTCCCGTGGGCCAAGGTCGCGCCCTACGCTGTCGCCCAGACAGCTGGCGCCTTCGTGGCCGCACTGCTGGTGCGCTGGAACTACACCGAAGTATTGGCCAGGGCTGATCCGACGCACAGCATCAAGACGCAGTTCGTCTTTTCCACGCTCCCGGGGAACGGTTCGACCACCGCCGGAATTCACGAATGGGGCGCGTTCCGTGATCAAGTGATCGGCACCGCCCTGCTGGTACTCCTCATCTTCGCGATCACTGACCTTCTGAACACGCCGCCCGGTGCCAATCTGGCCCCATTGATTATCGGCTTGGTCGTGGTCGCGATCGGCATGGCCTTCGGCACCGACGCCGGCTACGCGATCAACCCGGCACGCGACCTCGGCCCCAGACTTGCCAGCTTCATCACGGGCTATGGAGGCGCCTGGCGAGACCAGTGGGGCAATTTGTATTTCTGGGTGCCCATCGTCGGACCGCTGATCGGCGGCGTCATCGGCGCCGGCTTCTACAAGTTCCTCATCGGCAACTTCCTGCCCACAGCCGAACCCGAGCCCACCGGCCGAGTCCCCGCCCCGGGCGGGCAGTCATGAACCATGGCCGGCCGCGGCGTCGCACAGGCCCGGCTCAAGATGCTCTCGTTCGGCTGCATGGTTCGGTTCCTCCTTCTCAGCGCAGTTGCTCGGCCAGCCCGACGATGATGCCCTCCGGGCCGCGGATGTAGCAGAGCAGATAGCTGTCCTCGAACCGGGCGATCTCGCCGACGAGTTCGGCACCGTAAGGGCGCAGGCGGGCAACGGTGTCCTCGATGTCGTCGACGGCGAACATGACGCGGTGCGTGCCCACAATGTTGTGCGGCCGGTTGCGCGGCCCGGCGCTGATCACCGCGGGGCTGTGGTATTTCGCCAGCTCGATCCGGCTGTGACCGTCCGGGGTCCGGACCATCGCGATGTCACAGCGGACGCCGTCGAGTCCGGTGCACTGGTCGGCGAAGAGGCCCTCGACCTCGGCCCTGCCCTCCAGTTCCATACCGAGTTCCACGAAGAACGCGATGGCAGCATCCATGTCCTCGACGACGATGCCGACGTTGTCCATACGCTGAATCGCCATGCTGGTTTCTCCTTCTTCTTCGTGCGGCCGGTGGTGGCCGCTGATGTCCCGGGGACGGAGCCGATGGCGCATTCTCGACATCCGCAGACCGCCGAACTCCAAAAAATCTGGATCGGGCCTCAGCACCGCTACAGCATTTCCTCGTGGGAGTGGTTTCGACCAGTCAACGGGCCGCTGCCGGTGATCTTCCGGTTGTCTCTTGGCCAGCAGGCATGGCACGCACCGGCAGACCATGCGCCGACACGCGCGGAGCAGAGGGGCCACTATGACCGACGGGACGGTTTGGTGGTCGCGGTAGTGGGTGATGAGGCCGTTCTTGACGGTACCCACGGCGATGCAGACATGTTGAAGGGGCCTTCCGCGTGCACCAGTCGGCCCACACCGGGCATCTCGATCACGCTGGTATGCGGGGCGGTGGTCTGGTGAACGAACCCATGAGCGCGAAGGGGGTGAGGGTTCCGCGACCAGGCGGGGCTTGCGTGGTCCTGGCGCCGGGTTGCACGTGCCGACCGGCCAGCTGGAGCGTTGCCCTCAGCTCTGCCTGGCTCCCGCCAAGGCGGTGAGGGCGCGTCGGGTCTTGTTTTCGGGTGCTCGGAGGACCTCACTCCGCGCTCCCGCAGCGCGTCTTCCAGCTCCCGCCGCTTGCCCTCGGCTCGCGCGGCGGACTCCTCGGCGTCGTCCTCGTCTGCCCCAGCCGATTCACCCGCGCTTGGTGAGGGTCAACGGCGTCCTGAGGCGCTCCGCGGCCTGGGGTGCACTCTGCTCCGGTGGCTACGCGGCGGGCTGCGTGGTTCCGCAGTAACGGCACTTGGTGGCCCGGACGGGGATGTCCTCCGAAAGGCAAGCCGGGCACGTCTTGGCCGGCGGCGGATCACCGAACACCGTGACCCCCCTCCGTGCCTGGAAGGTTTTGTAGGGAAGGACGAGGCAGAAGTACACGACCGCCATGAAAATGACGAAATAGATGACCGCGGAGATGAAGGAGCCGATGTCGAGGTATGTCCTGCTGTTCCCCGGAGTGCCGAGCTGCCAGCCCAGTCCGGCCGAGTGGCCGCCCTGCGCGCGGGCGATGATCGGGTTGATCACGCTGTCGGTAAAGGCCTTGATCAATGTGCTGAAGGCCAGAGCCACGACCAGCCCCACGGCCAGAACGATGACGTCACCGCGCATCAGGAAATTCTTGAAGCCCTTGAGCATGTCCGTTCCTCGCCGCTTAGTGATCACTCGGGACCCGCGATGCTGTCTGTCGTCCCATGCGAACCGAATCGACTACGTGCAGCAACCGATACTGCGCCGGACGAGTGAGCCGCCTTCCTCCGTCTCTGACGGATTCAGCAATCGACGCGTCAGTCGGCGTGCAGGAGCGAAATCGACGAAGTAGCTCACTAGCGGTAGGGCTTTCGGCATCGAAGGTCTGGTCCTGATGTCCGATGGGAATGTCTGAGCTCCAGCTGCGTGCAGGGATTCCCCGGTCGGGGAGGAGGCGGTACGTCTCGCTGCCTGGTGGATCGGAGGTCAGCGTCCGACGCCCCCGGCGGCGATCGCGGCGACACGGGCGTAGACGTTCTTCAACCGGATCAACCGCACCATCGAGGAACCGGCCGGCCAGACTTGTGGCTGAGCCCGGAGTGGCTCTTCCCCACTGGTCAGGCAGTGGGGACTGAGAGCTCGTCGGGAGACCGGGTGTCGGCCTCTTTCGGCGCGGCGAGCGGCCGTAGCCGCCTGGTCAGCGGCCGGCGGCTTCCTTGCGGCGCAGCTCCGTCCAGGCCCGGGGGCCGAGGTCGGGCCTCAGCAGCACATCGGCGGCGGTGCAGGCCAGGGCCGCGGCGGAGGCCAGCATCGCCTTGCGGCCCGCGGGAGCGCCGGCCGCTTCGGCGAACCGGGGGGTGTGGTCGGACTCGTCCGGACCCAGGATGGCGACGAACGGGTGGATCGAGGGGACTTTGACGCTCACGTTGCCGATGTCGGAGGAACCGAGGTTCTGACGTGGCTCAAGCTTGCTCGTGAGGGCTTCTCAGGCTGAAGCGACGGGACGTTAAACAACAAGCTCAGGGGGAGACGGGGCGCGTTGTCGGGCTTTTCGCACCGCCGGGGCGAGGCGGGGGACGAGCCGGAGGTGGGTGACCATGCCGAGGACTTCGACCAGGGGGCGTATCGGGGCCCTCCGAGGTGTTCCTTGGTCTGGTCTTCGGGCGCGTGGCGTCGGGGTCGGCTCGGTACCTCTCCGGTGCTGGGTGCGATACGGGGTGTCGGGGACCAGGGCGACGGCGATGAGGTCGGGGCCGTGGTCGTCGCCTGGCCGGGGGTGGACGCGTTCAACGAACGGGCCGACCCTGATGGCGACGTCCTGCTAGCGGCCTGGTGCCCAGGGCGCTGGGGTACGCAAGGTGGCGAGCATCGCGCGGAAAGTGTCGACGACGGCCTGGTCCTCGGGGGAGAGGGCGCCGGGTGCGTGGCCGCATCGGCGAAAGAGACGACGGTTCATCGGGCGGTGGTGTTGTCGGGCGTCTTGAGCACGCGCGGCAGGTGGACGTGGAGGTGCTCGACTTCGACCGGCGGCCGCGGTCGCGCAGTGCCCGGGCAAGGAGTTCGGTGAGGCCGCTTGCCCTTCTCCGGACCAAGGAATTGATCACGGGCGGTCGTCTTGAGCAACCCAAGGCCGCGTTCGCGGAGTACTTGAGGCGGTGGTGCTTCTTGACGACCTGTTATGAACAGGTGCTCGACGGGCACGCAGGTGAGGGCGGTACGGCGGTCATGTCACCGCAGCGGTTGACCCTGACGCAGGGGCAACCTCTCAGCATGGTTGGCATGACTACACAAACCGATGCGGCCAAGGTCGCCGGACTGCGGCACCGGACGATCACCGGCATACCAACCGACGGTGGGGAGCGGACCGAGGAAGGCGACAGGACGATGCGGCATTTCACGATCCACCACCAGGGCGTCAGGATCCCAGTATCCCGCGGTGGCCGGGGACGACCGCTGGTCCTGTGTCCCGGGCTGAACTCGACAGAGGCCGACCTGCACAAACTGACCGAGCTCCTTCGACGCGACTACGACGTGGTGACCTTCGACCTCAGGGGCCATGGCCTCGCCTCGGCCGCTGATCGGTACTCTTTTGACGCGTTTTTGGGCGATCTCGTCGCCGTGCTGGCGGAGCTCGACTTGCCCTCGGCACCTGTGTTGGTGGGCTACTCGCTGGGCGCGGACCTGGCAGTGCACTATGCCGCCGAGTTGCCTGACGCTGTCGCTGAGCTTGTTCTCATCGACGGGGCGAACCCGCTGCCCGAACCTTTCATCAGTGAGGCCGACCTAGCGGAGTTCCGCGGAATGACGGACGACCTGGCGACGCGCCAAGAGGCCGAGCTGGCCAAGGGCACCGCGCATCAGGTGTTGCTCACCGCGCAGAACATCCTCGACCTGAACCTCGAAATTGATGTGGTTCGCTCCGCAATCCTCGACCAGTACCGGAAGATCGACCACCCCATCCGCATGATCATGTCGACCTCCATCGCCGGCGACAGCACCGAAGGGCGTGCGCCGCGGCACAACCAACTCTGGCGTGCCGGCATCGAGCGACTCCTCCGTGAGCGTCCACACGTCTTGACGTACTGGCTCGACACCGACCACAGGTTGGTCTTCACCCACGCCCCGGAAATTGCGGAGATCATCCGGAGCGCACACCACCCGGCTGGCAAGCCCCATTGTTAAGCGCTTCTAGGAGACTGGTCCGATGCTGACCATCGGCGAGCTGGCGTCGTACGCCGGAGTAACGGTGCGCGCGGTGAGGCACTATCACGCCAAGGGACTGCTGCCGGAGCCGGAGCGGGACCACTCCGGCTACCGGAGGTACGACGCCAGCGCTGTCGTCGAGCTGATCAAGATCCGGACCCTTGCCGAAGCCGGAGTCCCGCTGGCGCGTGTGCGGGAGCTGCTGCAGGCCGACGAGGAGGAGTTCGCCGCGGCGGTCGCGGACATCGACAAGCGGCTGCGCGCGGAGATCAGGGAGCGGCAGCGGCACCGGGAGCGGATCGCCCGCCTTGCCTCCGGTGACCACCTGGCGCTGCCCCCGGAGGTGGTCGAGTATCTCGACCGGCTGAGGGCGCTCGGGGTCGACGAGCGGATCGTCCAGGTCGAACGCGACGGCTGGATCCCGCTGGTCGCGCTCTCACCCGAGCGAGTCCCGGAGTGGATGGCACGCAAGCAAGAGCAGATCGCCGACCCGCAGCTCATCGGCTTCTACCTCACGCTGAGCCAGGCACTCGACCGCACCGACGACGACCCCCGGCTGGTCGAGTTGGCCGACAAACTGGCCGCCTACATCACTCAAATGGCCGACGAGCAGGGCGAGGAATACATCGACGACATCGACATCGAGCCACCCCTCGTCAAACTGATGGACACCCTGGCGTTCAACATAGTGCCGCCAGCCCGTCGGCTGATCGAGCTGCTCAAAGAACGAGGCTGGACCGGCTGGACCAAGCTGGAGCGCGTGGACCCCACAGGCGGTGTGGCCGGAACTCGGCAAGAAGAAACTGCGGTACAGCGTTCCCGGCGTGAGCGGTGACGGCAGGCGGGGTCCTGACGGGCGAGCGCGAGGGCCACTGCGGCCCCGCCTGGGGCGGGGCCGGTGGTGTGTTGGTGTGGGAGGAGTCAGACCCGGGGCCCGGGTTGCCGGCACCTTCGCCTCGGGTGATGGGGCTGGGGGCGGCCCACCGGGCCCAGAACGGGTCTTCGTGCGCCCACTCCTGGATGTCGAGGTAGAAGCCGCGGATGCGCATCATGACGTCGATGCGTGAGCGTCGCTCGCGGACCTGGCCGCTCTTGTCGGTGTAGGTCACCAGCAGCTGCTTCCAGCCGTCGATGACGTCGTCGGGGATCCTGGAGGTCCAGGGAGGCAACCCAGCCGCGGCGCGTACGCGCTCCAGGCGGGTGCGGGTCATCGGCGGGCGCCGGGGCGGGTGGTGAGCCAGGTGGTGACGGCGGCGGCCGCGATGCCGATGGAGCGGTGCAGGGCCGCGTCCAGCTCCATCCATGCGCTGCCCGGCCCGGTGAGCTCCGAAGTGGGCTTGCCGTCGTCGTCGACGCGGGCGGCCTTGCAGTGCTCGATGTAGCCGGCCTTGCCGGTCTTCTTCGCCAGTATCGGCAAGGTCGGATATCTCGGCGTGCGGAATAGAGCCATCGCTGTGCCCCTCTCGGTGGTTGATGGGGATCTCTGAAATCGGCCGGGGCCGCTCGTCGCCTCATTCGGTCCGGAGCTCAACGGAGTGAGGGGTCTCAACGAGCACCCGCGCATGATTCCGGCCGAAGCCACCGGATCACGGAGTGTGGGGGCCGTGTCGAAAGGCAAGGGTGCCCTGGGGGGCCACCACAGCAGCATCTACGCTCTCGGCATGCAGCGCAGCGATGTCACGAAGGACGACGGCACGTGGGTGGGCCTGTCCCTGGACATGCAGGACCGCCTCCAGCCGGGGCTGTGCGTGTTCAGTGCCGGGCCGCGACTGCTGGTCTCCCAGCTGTCGCGGCCCGTGCTGCTCGCTGTTGTCGACGAGCAGCTCCAGGGCGTGGACTTCTGGCGCACCGACGAGTACCGCTCCTTCGTTCCGCCGTTGCGTGCCGATACGGGGCGAGCCCTGGCGGGCAGCCCGGAACGGTGGGCTCACCGCTTTGCGCACTACCTCATCGATTCGCCGGACAGCCCGTTGCACGAGGGCCGGTGGCTACTCTCGTGCGAGAGTCCGCTCCGGCGCTGGCGTCACGCTGACACCTCGCACGCCGAGTACTGGGGCTCGATGCTCGTCGACGGCCATCCGAACGGATACATCGACTGGTTCTTCCATTCTCATTCGTGGGAGGTCCTTCCGCTGCGGCCGATGCCCGATTCCGACGACAGCCGGGTCAAGGCGTACCGCAAGCAGGCCCGTGAAGGGACGCTCCCGCCCGTCTTGATGTGGTGGGTAAGTGGCCTGGACTGCCATCTGATCCTGGACGGTCACGCGCGGCTTGCCGCGGCGATCGCCGAATCCGTCGAGCCACCGCTGCTGCAGTTGCACCGCACGGTGCCGCGCGGTGACCTGGCAACACGCATCGATCAGGTCGTGGGTTTCTACGAGGACGAACTGGCACGCTTCGCCGAACTCCGCGCCGTCCACGGCCCCACAGTCCCGGACGGTGCCGCCACCGCCGGGCCCCAGCTCGTCCGCCTCTTTCACGAGCTGAACACCGCGGAACAACCGACCTGGGCTTGGCCCCTGCCCGGCGGAGTGGACCAGTGGCGTCACGTCGCACGCGAGGTGACAGCCGGCCAGGAGTGGTCCCATAGCTGAGCCCTGTCGAATTTCTCCCGCTGACCGTTACGTCCGGATGTACCGCTGTACCGCCAGGAGCACGCACACCGCGACGAAGGACTGTCTCCCAGGCACGACCTCCCACGCGTAGGCGGGCTCTGGCGCAAGCATCCCTCAGCGGGCGGCTCCTGGCAGAGTCGGCCACGCACCGCCCCTGGAAACGGGTGGCTGCGGACGACGTGGGGAGATCCGCCGAGCAGGTCCGGGTCACCACCGAGCAGGGGGTGGGGATTTTCAAGGCGCCCCATCATGGTGAGCGTTGTCTGACGTTTCGGGGCTAAACGGGTCGCGTGGTGTGCGACTGCTCGGGGATCAAGGCGGGCCGTATGGACCAGGCGGCGGAGGGTGATGACCAGCAACGGCTGGTCAGCGCGTCAATATCGGTGTCCGCGGCATTCGAGGGCAGCGAGGAGATCGCGGCGGCCCGCTACCTGGCTCGTTCGTTTCTGACCGATGTCCAAGGCGTTCACGGTCTTCCGGTGTCCGGTCGTGCGATGGGCATGGTGCAGCTCGTGGTCAGCGAGCTGGTCACCAACGCCCGCAAGTACGCGCCTGGGCCGTGCTTGCTGACGCTGGAGATCGACGGCGGTGCGGTGCAGATCAGCGTGTGGGACAGCAGCACGACGCTGCCGGCGGTCCTCGCTGCTGATCCTGACCGGGTTGGGCAGCATGGCTTGGAGATCGTGATGGCTGTCTGCCAGAGGCGGTGGCAGCCTGAGCGGCGTTTTGTTGATGCGGAGGGCGACGCCGTCCTCGTCGTGCAGGACGTGGGCGGTGGTCAGGCGGCAGGTCCTGGCGGGGGTCTGGCCGTAGAGCAGGACCATCAGACCGGCGACGCGGTCCTTGGTCTCGAAGGAGTCGTCGTTGAGGAGCCGACGGGCGATCTTCCATCGTTCGTCCGCGTCGAGCGGGCGGTGGCAGATCCGTCGTGCCCGGGTGGGGCTGCTGATCTGGGAGGCGAACTTGCTGCGGACGGCCCAGGCCACGAACGGGCCGGCGGCGTAGGGGCCCTGGTGGGGCTCGGAGGTGAGCCAGAGATCGATGTGCGTCTGCCGGCAGGTTGCCAGCGTTTCGCCCTGGTCTCTGAGCCAGGACAGGAACAGCACGGCCTTGGAGATCTGCGTCTGCGTGACGTCCGCTGTCGAGGCGGCGATCGGCTTTCCGCGGGCACGGCGCCGAATCCGAGCGACCCGGTCCCAGCGGGCGTAGGCGGTGATCAACTGTCGGTGGTCGGGATCGTCCAGGGCCGCGGTCTTGAACTCGATCCACCGTTCCAGGCGGGCGAGGTATTCGTCGCGGACGGGCAGAATGCCGGCGGCGACCAGGACGGAGCGGAACCAGTCGATGGCCAGGTCGCGGCGGTGGTCTGCCGTACGGGCGTCGAGAGCCTCATGGCTGAGGTCGCAGGCCCCGGAGGCCAGGTCGTTCAGGAGCCCTGCGGCCGCTTTCGACTCGCGCGTATAGAGCAGTGCCCTGCGCGGATTGTGGTCGAGCAGAGCGGCTGCGATCTGGTCGAGCTCGGGACGCGGCTTGCCGTCCGGCGGCGTCAGCCGCGTCCGCAGATGCCGCTCACCGGCGCAGAGACGGCACAAACCGAAGTGGAACGGCCGCTCGACGTTGCCGCAGTTCTCGCACGGCTTTCGAGCCTCGGGCGCGACTTCCCAGCAGTTTTCGCAGAACGGGCCGCGGTCGGTTCTGGCGACCACCCGTCTCGTCCGGCCGCAGTCCGTGCAGGGCTGTGGCGTCAGCAGGCAGGCCCGGCAGCGGGGGGAGTCGGTGGTGCTGTGGAAGCGGGGCCGCAGGTTGCCGCAGGAGGTGCACGTCATCGTGGGCGGCTTGCGGGCAGGCCGTGCAGAGCGGTCCTTGATCAGTGCGGGCGGAGACGGCCCGGGATTTGCCGCAGCCGATGCATGTTTCCTGGCAGGTCGCCTCCTTGTCGCGGCAGGTGTTGCAGAACGGGGCGCCGCTGGCGTCTCTGCCGGCGGGTGGGCGGGAGCGGTGGCACCGTTTGCAGGGCTCGGCGAGCGAGCGGTTGTAGCAGTTGCCGCAGACCCGAAGCCGTTTGATCGAGTGTCCGAGCCGGACGGTGCGCTGGCAGTGTGGGCACGTCGGGGCCGGGACACCTGCGGCGCCGGCGTGGTGGAGCCGGTCGACCAGGAGCACGGTCCGGGGCGAGTAGTGGTCCGCCTGGCCGGTGAGCAGGCCGGGTTCGTTCTGCAGGTCCCAGTGCAGGCGCCGCGTGATCGTGAGCTTGCCTTCTGTCACCTCGGCGATGACGACCCGCAGGACGTCCTTGCCGAGTCCCAGCGAGCGTCCGGCCAGGAACTGGAGCAGGTCACTGGCCGGGTCCTCGGTGCACTTGAGACACGCTCTACGCATCCGGGGGATCGGGCCCGTGCACGGCGTGCTCCTGCGACAGCGACGGGTCTTCATGCACCGTCCGCGGATAACTTGCGTGCGCCGTCTGTGCGCTCCCCTGCACCCTTGTTATCACGTGTGCTTGTCGGAAGGCTGCGTACAGCGCCCTTGTGGTCCCCTCCACACGAGCCGGGCGGATAGGACGCGGACGGGAGCGGTGATGCAAGCACCTGAAGATCGGATGCCCGCGAAGGAGCGGCGGGCGATTTTCATTTCTTATCGACGTTCGGACTCGGCTCCGTGGACCGGACGACTCGCTGCCGACCTGCGGAGGTATTTCGGGAAGGAACGTGTCTATCGTTACTCGCGTCTCGCGCGGTGATCGCGGTCTTAGGGCCTGACTGGCTGAGTAGCTCGAATGACCAGGGGCAGCGGCGGCTGGATGAGTCGGCCGACCTGGTACGCGTTGAGTTGGAGACCGCTTTCCGGCACGGCAAAGCTCTCATACCGGTGCTCGTCGGAGGGGCAGTGATGCCACCTGGGCATGAACTACCGCGCTCGAGACACTTTCACGCCTGCAAGCCGTCAGACTCGCTGATTCGGACTGGCCATACGACTTCGGCCGGCTCCTGGAGACGCTTGAGGGGCACGGGGTATTTCCCGCCTCTGAAGCAGACACAGCTTCTCCCGGCAAGCCGACGCTCCTGCAGGCGCTACGAGCGCCGGTTGCAGGCTTCCCGGCATCGGGCATTAGACGCGCTGACGGGAGCCGTCGAGTTGCTGCGTTACCCAATCAATTGAGGTGAGGCAGGAAGCTGCGATGGTGACCTTCAACGCTCGCCGCGGCGGCACGGTTTTCGCGGAGGTGGTCGACGCCGATCCGGGTCATTCCACCGTGGTGTTGAAGCTGCCATCTGTCAAGAACGGGGCGGTTGCCGGCGTTTCTGTCGGGCTGGCGATTCTTACCAACGGCATCTCTCTGGCAGCCGTACCTGCCCTGCTGACCTGGCAGCGGCGTTTCGCCGTCGGCTTTTTCGACAATGTCGAGGGCGTCTTGGAGGGGCGCGGGGTCGGCGAGGACTCTTCGCTCCTGCCGGGCGTCCATGCGTGGCGCAACAGGCGCCGAGTAGTCTGAGAGCCGCCGTCCCTACCGAGCGAATGGGCGGCGTCGAACATGAAGGCCGGTGTCCCCGTTGAGATGGCGCTTCCTCAGGTTCGTCCGGGAGGTCGGTCTGCTGTTGGTCGCTCTGCTGTTCGTCCCTCCTCTCGCGTACGTCCTTCTCGACCAGCAGGCTGGGAGTGAGAAGGTGCTCGAATCGGTCGCCGGGATCTGGGGTGTTACCGTCCTACCGGTTTCCGCCCTCGGCTTGGGTAGTGGCCTGCGGTGGTGGTTGCGGTACAAGCGGCTCCGCGAGAGCCTGGACTGCGCCCAGGTCATCGACTCTGTACTCGCGTCGGATGCCTCGTACTGTCTGATGCTGCGGACATTCGGCGGCGATGGCAAAGTGCTACTCCCCACCCATCCCCAAATCGGCTTGTGGTCACCTGCCTTGACCTTGGAGCAGGTGACGGCGCGGGCTCTGTTGCGTCATCACGACATGCCGGCCTACACGTTGGTGGATGCTGCTGTGCGGTATTCGCCGCCTGGTCCGGTCTACCTGCGTTCACCCGACGAGGACTGGCAGGATCATGTTGCCGCACTAGTAGGGAAAGCCGCGCATATCGTCCTGCTGCTCGCGCCGGGGCGCGAGATGCGTCCGTCCCTCGCGTGGGAGATCGAGTTGATCCGCAGATGCGGCCTCCAGCACCGCGTGACGATTGTTTTCCCACCCTGTGGCAGGAAGGGCACATACGACCCGTCGCATCTGACCGCACGCAACAACGCTGAGCAGATCCTAGCGATGCTGGAGCTGACCTCCGTCGATGTACGGTCCGTGGCGAAATTGATGCACCATGCGTTGGTCGTGCGAATTTTGGAGGAAAAGGATGACCAGCGGCGGACCGTGCACGCGGTCAAGGTGTGGTCGACCGTCCTGACTCCTCGGGGCATCATCGGAACGAAGCTGTACGACCGCACTCTCGCGCAGAGTCTGATCGCGTCCGCCGATCCCTAGGGACTGCTTGGTGTTACTGCCTTGCCGAGCCCGGTGGCCAGATGATGCGGACGTCCAGTGTCACCAGTTCGGTGAGAACGCTGCAGAACACCACGGTTCCGGTCTCCCGGAAGGGCGTAGGCCGACGTTCGCTGCCCTGACGCTCGCGGACGACGGCGAACGTCAGTCCTGGCAGTAGCAGGACGACCAGCAGCATGAGACCGGTGAACGTAGTGGGCACGGCGGGCCCTTCTTGCCGTAGACGAATACAACGACAGTCGGCCACCGTACAAGCTCACATGTGCGGTGAGGACTGTCACTGGGAGAGGCGACTGCCGTCAAATGGTGCCGTCAAAACGGCCCGGACCATGATCGGTCGGGGCCGTTTGTGCTGGTTGCCCCCGGCAGGATTCGAACCTGCGACACCCGCTTTAGAAGCCATCTCATTTGGCTGACTCGGTACGATGTCGGTTGTGGTGGGGATCGTTGAGCGGCTGGTGCCGGACGAGTTGTGGGAACTGTTCCAGCGAGTGGTGCCGGAGGCTCCCTCGCGGCCTCAGGGTGGTGGACGGCGCCGGCATGGTGACCGGGAGGTGCTGTCTGCGATCGTGTTCGTGGCCACGTCGGGCTGCACGTGACAGCAGTTGCCTTCAGCGTCGTTCGGGCCGTCGGGGGCAACGGCCCACCGGCGTTTCGCCGAGTGGACGAAGGTTAGGGTGTGGGCCAAGCTCCACCGCCTGGTCCTCGACGAACTCGGCTCCCGCGGCGAGTTGGACTGGTCGCGCTGTGCGATCGACTCGGTGAACATGCGGGCCCTCAAAAGGGGGATCTGACAGGTCCGAATCCTGTCGACCGGGGCAAGTACGGCTCGAAGATCCACTTGATCACCGAGCGGGCCGGTCTGCCGCTTTCTGTCGGAGTCTCGGGGGCGAACTTGCACGACAGCCAGGCCCTGATCCCACTGGTCAAGGGCGTATCGCCGATCCGCTCCCGCCGTGGACGCCGTCGACGCAAACCGGGAAAGCTCCACACCGACAAGGGCTACGACTACGACCACCTGCGGCGATGGTTACGCGAGCGTGGCATCACTCACCGCATCGCCCGCAAGGGGATCGAGACCTCCCAACGGCTGGGCCGTCATCGCTGGACCATCGAACGCACCATGGCCTGGCTCGCGGGATGCCGACGCCTGCACCGCCGCTACGAGCGCAAAGCCAGCCACTTCCTGGCCTTCACGAGCATCGCCTGCACCCTCATCTGCTACCGCCGGCTCACCAACTGAACCGAGAAAGCACCGCAGTACCGTCGCCGCTTCCCTCCTTGCCACAATCAAGGGCGCATCAGACGACGGGGAGGACGCAATGGTAGAAGCGTGGGATGTAGCTGAGACTGTGGGCACGGTGGCATCAGCCGCAGCGGCGGCTGTGGCCACAGGGCTGGTCGCCTGGCAAGCCCGGCTCGCGCGTCGCGCCAACGCCAGCGCCCACGCGGTTGTGATCGATTCAGCCAAGGCCCGACTGGACGCAGACGCACCGGACCTGGACGTCAGGGTCCTTGCCCCAGCGTGGCCCCCGCTCCATGACGCAGATGACAGCACATCCCATCTGGCAGACGACACAGTCTGGCTCCTTCCCCGCGACGAGCAGCAGACGCTCGTTTGCGCACTGCAGGTCGACCTCACCAACCGGGGAACGCGGGATATCGAGGTGACGATCAGCGGCGACGTCCGTCCGGATTCCGAATTGGCGGATCCCGCATGGCGCCCTGGCCAGCTGATCGAGGATTTCCTGATGCCTGGCAGAGAGCCGTACCGCTTCCACCTCCAGGGCACACTGACGTTGCGACAGTGCGTCGACAACCAGGCCGCGCGCGAACAAGGCCGGCCCCTACCGCATCGAATAGCCGGTGTCGTGATCGCCACCGACCGGCGCGATGAAGGCATCACCGACCGGTGGGAGTTGACGATGACCGGCTGCCCGATCGAACCGGTCCCGGAGACGGAGGACCAATGGCGTCTCACCGCCGATTCCGCGGTGCCTCAGTGGAAGATCCTCACCGTGGAACCGGTCGTCCGGGAGCGTACCTACTGGATCTCCCGCCGCCGAGGACTGACATATCCCTCGGTCGAGGACCTCCTCGACTGATCCCGCCCGCAACAATCCGCGGCGCTCTTCCGATGACGCCGATCAGCCCTCCTGCCAGCGCACCAAATGAGACGGCTTCTTAGGAGAGAGGCTGAGGGATCTGCGGGCTGAGCTGAGGCTTCGCCAGCCGAGGAAGCGGGCTGCTACTCGACCGCGGGCACCGGTGTTGACCGTGGCTGACCCCTGCATCTGGCACGGTTGTGGCACGAACCCCAGCCGACGACAGTCAGCTACGACGGCGGGTGCGCCGACCGATCAGGTGCACCTGTGGCCCGCTGCACCCCCACCATACGAGTGTGGATACGTTCATTTACCACCTCCGTGCGGTGTCGGTCTACTTGTCACATGTCGATGTCCGAGCAAGAGCCCCACTCCGGTGTGACGCGCTACGTGTTACGACGCTCAGGAGGCACCGGGGTGCGGTACGCCGTCGTGATCTTTGTCACTTTCTGCGCCCTTTTCAGGGGGTTCGCCGCCATCGGACGGGTGTTCGACGGAGGGTTTCACTGGAGGATGGTGCTCTGCTCTCTCGCCTGGTTCGCCATCGCCGCGTTCGGGCTGTTGGTGGCCGGGCCGATCGGGCGGACCTACGCGATGCGTATCCAACCCGTCCTGGGCTTGCCGGCGGACCTCCCGACCATGACGTTCGTCCTGTTCCTGCGCTCTTTCGGGATCGACCGGGAACTCGCCGACCCGAGGAGGGCGTTGGGCGCGAGATTCTGGCTGTCGAACGGGGAAGTCCTGGGCCATAACGTCGACAACGCCGCGGCCACCGAAGAAGAGAAGGTCGCTCGATTCTTCCGCCGCTTCGGCAAATTGGTTACGATCGGCCACCCCGGCGACAAATACCCGCGCCTCGGTATTGATCGGTCCTACCTCAAAACGGATGACAAAGCGGATGAATGGAAATCCGAGGTGAGCGAACTGATCCGACGTGCACGCCTGGTTCTCCTGGTGGCCGGAACCTCGCATGAAAAGGAATCCGCACAGGGCACGCTATGGGAGTTCATGGAGGCAGTTAAGACCCTGCCGCCCGCCCGTCTGCTCCTTCTGGTGTGCACGGGGCCGGACGAGTACCACCGATTCCGCGACGCCGCCGCGGAATATTTCGCCGAGCGGGGTGAGGAGTTGGGCCGGGAAGGGGCGGCGTCGTCACGTATGCCAGCCCTGCCGGACTATCCGCCCCTGCGGTCGCCGCGGCTGCGGAGAGGGCGACACCCGCTGCGCGGGGTGATCAGGTTCGCCGACGACTGGACCCCGGAGTTCGTGCTGTTCGACCCGACCGTCGAGCGCGGCCGGACCGCTCGGCGCAGATGGCGCGCCACGGTCAGGGCGCAGGTGGACCCACTCCTGGAGCGGCTGGAGGAACGACTGCCGGGCCAGGCCGTGCAGCCTGACACCTTTCGCCGCGGATTCGTACTGGCCTTGGCCGCGATGGCCGCTTCGGCGATCACGGTGCCGATCTACGTCATGAGACATGATCCGGTCACCGTGCGCGGCGCGGTCCTCGTCCTTGCGGTGCTGTTCGCTGTGGGATTCATCCGGACATTCGTGTCGCTGGAGCGAAACAGAGTCGCGCACGATGTCAGGGTTCTGGTGACTCCCGAAGAGTAGAGAACATACCATGCCGGGTACTCGGCCCAGTCGTGGCTGGAGAAATTGAGTGACGAATTCTCCTTCTTCGCCGCCGACATCTTTTTCTGCGTCTTCTGGGGCACGCTGTGCGGCACGCTCGCCCAGGTTGCCGTCTTGCATCGAATGCAGCACGTCGATGACCGCTATGCCGTGGTCGGCGCTACATTGGGCGTCCTGTTCGGATTCTTTCGGCAGTTGAGGAGGAGCTCCTATCGTGTCCATCGCGCGTTACGATCCAAGCCGGTGCAGCTCAGGTCCGCCATTGTCGCCGCCCTCCTCTGGCTCAGCGTCCTGGGCGCCGCGGGCGGCGGTCTGATCATTGCTCGCGTCAGCCATCATGCCTATATCGGTATTTATGCTGCGGTGCTGATCGGCGTGCCCTGCATCTCTCTGTGGACGAAGCTCCGCATGCCGCACGCCCCGGCGCCCTCACTCCCGGTAGCCGGTGCGCCCCGGGGAGCCGTGCCGCCTACCTGGACTTATGTACGCCCGTCGCCGTCACGTGTACTTCGCCATGATGGGGACTGCATCGGCCTCTTCGTCTTAGCCTAGGGAGTCGTGCGCATCTCGTCCGTCCCCGCCGCCGTGGGCATGTGTGTTGTGGCCATAATCATCCCCCCGGCTCGCCGCGATGGTCGCCAACCGCCGGGGTCCGGACGACCGCTGGTGGGACGACCCGCTCGGCGAACACCGGCTTCGGCCGCTTTCCCTCCCGCCTCTTCAACATCAACGCCACCTGGCTCGAACTCGCACTCGCCGCCACCGACCTGCTCGCTTGGGCCCGCACCCTGCTGCTGGAAGGTGAACCGGCCACCGCGGAGCAAGCACGAAGTGCTGATCGCTGCCGTACCTCTGGTCGGTGTCGCCTCGAAAGCGCGTGAGGCGAAGCGGCAGGCCAAAGACCGGGCCCAGGAGCGCCGCGACGATGTGATGCGGCCCTGGGCCCTGATCGCGGACATGCGAGGACCGTACGACTAGCCGCGTCAGGCCGGACGCGGACCCTCGGTATCCGTCGGCGAGGAATGTGTTGGCCACAGTGTGCAGGAGGGCTACTCGGCGCAGCAGTCCACTGCCCAGCCAGGCTCCGCGCTGCTGCACCTGGACGAAAGGATCGCTGCCGTCCTCCCACTGGGAGAAGTGCTCACGCTCAGCGGCGGTCCATGCTGTCCGTGAGATGCGCCAGCAGAGTTGCATGGCATCCGGGTCGATCCACTTGTTGAGCAGGGTCTGCTCCGCCTCGCGCCACAGCGAGTAGGGCAAGCCGCTCAGCCGTAGCCGCGCGGGCTGGCCCAGGATGCGCAGCTCGATCGCAGTGGTGAACACGCCTTCACGCTGGAACACGGTTGGTTCGAGGAGGCATGGAAGGAAGTGTCGGGGCTCGGGAGTGCGCTGCGCGGCGCCTGCTGATCTTCCGCTCCGGCGCCGACTAGCTGGACATGGCTGGCTTCACCAAGCACGTGAGCACCTACGGATTCCGGCTGACCTTGGCGGAAGCGCACTGGACGGACCACGACACGCTCATCGAGCATCTCACTCACCCCGTGTGCGGGCTCGCCCTCAAGGAGGACATGCGCACCTGCACCTGCGCGTTCGGGGAGCGGAGCTGCAGGATCTGGTTCGACGGCCCCGAACAGGCCGTCGGACTACTCGACTTGCAGCTGGTCACCGATCAAGTGGACTGCGAGATCGCGGAGTACAACCAGGCTCTCACCTACCAGGCAGCCCGCATGAGGAGATCATGCGGGTTACCGGGCGCCCCTCAGGGGCTGCGGTGGTGTGTGCCCCCGGATGCCATGGTCGACACGGCAAGGTCGCGTTCCTGCGGCGCATGAAGGAAGGACGTCGAAAGAAACCCGCGCAGCGAAGACAAAAGGCCAGCTGACCACGGAAGGGCACGCCCTCCTGTGGTGGGACCCCCGGGCCAGGCCCGGGGCAACTACGGAGCCCAACAGGACCGCTCCCTCAACCAGCACCACCGTAGGCGCGTTCGACGGGGCCAGGTACTGACTCCTACACGCCCGCGTGGGGGACAACTGTGTGCGTGTCCGTGCCAGTGGAGGGGTTGAAGTCGCCGCTGCCGCTGTAGGTGGCGGTGATGGTGTGGGTACCGACGCTCAGGGGGTGGGTGGTCAGCGTGGCCCTGCCGTTGATCAGGAGGACTGTCGCGGCCGGTTGACTGCTGAAGTCAAATGTGACGGTACCTGTCGGGGTACCCGCGCCGGGCGCGACGGGAGCGACGATCGCGGTGAGGGTCACCTCTTGGCCCGCCTCCGAGGGGTCGGGTGCGGAGGCGACCGTAGTGGTGGTCCACGCTCGGTTCACCGTCTGGGTGTCCGTGCCACTGGAGGAGGTGAAGTCGGTGTTCCCGCTGTAGGTGGCGGTGACCGTGTACGGGCTCCTGGACGTGGTGGTGAAGGTGTGGGTGACCGTGGCGGTGCCACCGGACAGTTGGGCGGTGGCTGCTGCGGTTCCGTCGCCGAAGGTGAAGGTCACCGTGCCCTTCGGAGTGCCCCCGTTCGGCGTTGCGGATGCCACTGTGGCGGTGAAGGTCACCGGCTGGCCGACCACCGACGGATCCGGGGACGAGGCCACGGTGGTGGTTGTCCCCGCAGCGTTCAGAATCTGGGTGTCCGCCCCGTTGGAAGGCGCGAAGTCGGTGTTGCCGCCGTACGTTGCGGTGACTGTGAACGGGCTGCCCGCCCTGGTGGTGAGGGCGTGGGTGACCGCGGCGATGCCACCCGACAGCGGGGCGGTGACCGGTGTGGTGCCGTCGCCGAAGTCGAAGGTCACCGTGCCTGCCGGGGTGCCAGCGCCCGGAGCGACGGGCGTCACCCGCGCGGTGAACGTCACGGACTGGCCCACCAACGACGGGTCCGGCGAGGAGGTGACCGCGGTGGAGGTCGGGGCCCGGTTGACGGTCTGGGTGTCTGTGCCACTGGAGGGCGCGAAGTCGGTGTTGCCGCCGTACGTTGCGGTGACCGTGAACGGGCTGCCCGCCCTGGTGGTGAAGGTGTGGGTGACTGCGGCGCTGCCGCTCGATAGCGGGACCGTGGCCGGTGTGGTGCCGTCGCCGAAGTCGAAGGTCACCGTGCCTGTTGGGGCACCGGCGCCCGGAGCGAGGAGCACCACGGTGGCGGTGAAGGTCACCGGTTGGCCCACTGCCGAGGGGTCCGGCGAGGAGGTGACGGTGGTGGCCGTGGCGGCCTGGCCGACGGTGTGGGTGTCTGTGCCGCTGGAGGGCGCGAAGTCGGTGCTCCCGCCGTAGGTGGCGGTCACGGTGTACGGGCTGCCGGAGGTGGTGGTGTAGGTGTGGGTGACTGTGGCGGTGCCGCCGGAGAGTGAGGTGGTGACTGGTGTGGTGGCGTCGCCGAAGGTGAAGGTGACGGTGCCTGTCGGTGTGCCGGCGCCGGGCGCGACCGATGCCACCGTGGCGGTGAAGGTCACCTGTTGGCCCACGACCGACGGGTCCGGGGACGAGGACACGGTGGTGGTTGTCCCTGCCATGTGCACGGTCTGGGTGTCTGTGCCGCTGGAGGGCGCGAAGTCGGTGCTCCCGCCGTAGGTGGCGGTCACGGTGTACGGGCTGCCGGAGGTGGTGGTGTAGGTGTGGGTGACTGTGGCGGTGCCGCCGGAGAGTGAGGCGGTGACTGGTGTGGTGGCGTCGCCGAAGGTGAAGGTGACGGCGCCTGTCGGGGCGCCGGCGCCGGGCGCGACCGATGCCACCGTTGCGGTGAAGGTCACCTGTTGGCCCACCGCTGAGGGGTCCGGCGAGGAGGTGAGCGTGGTGGCGGTGGCGGCCTGCGCCACGCGGTGGGTTTCTGTCCCGGTGGAGGGGGCGATGTTGGCGTCGCCGCTGTAGGCGGCGGTGACGGTGAGGGGACTGCCGTTCGTGGTGATGTAGGTGTGCACCACCGTGGCCCGGTTGTCCGTGACCGGGGCGGTGGCGGTCGTACCGTCGCCGAAGTCGAAGGTGACCGTGCCCGTGGGCGTAGCGGCTCCCGGCGCGACGGGGGTGACCGTGGCGGTGAAGTTCACCGGCTGGCCGACCACGGACGGGTCGGGCGAGGAGGTGACCGTGGTGGCCGACGCGGCCCGGGCCACGGTCTGGGTGTCGGTGGCGTCGGAGGAGTCGAAGGCGGCGTCGCCGCTGTAGGTGGCATGGACGGTGAGGGGGGTTCCGGGCACGCCGGAGAAGGTGTGCGTGGCCTGTGCGATGCCGTCGGAGACCGGTGCGACGACGGGTGCGGTGCCGTCGCCGAAGTCGAAGGTGACCGTCCCCGTGGGCGTACCGGATGCCGGTACGGAGGGGGTGACCGTGGCGGTGAAGGTCACCGGCTGGCCCACCACCGACGGGTCGGGGGAGGAGGTCACCGCGGCGGTGGTCGATGCCCGGTTGACGGTCTGGGTATCGGTTCCGTCGGAGGAGCTGAAGTCCGCGTTCCCGCTGTAGAAGACGGTGACCGGGTAGGGGCTGCCGGCCGCCCCGGTATAGGGGTGCAAGACCGTCGCCGTGCCGTTGGTGAGGGGGACGTCGGTGGGCGGTGTGCCGTCGCCGAAGTCGAAGGTGACCGTGCCTGTGGGCGTGCCCGCGGCGGGTGGTACGGGCGCGACCGTGGCGGTGAAGGCCACCGGCTGCCCGGCCACCGACGGGTCCGGTGAAGACGTGACCGTCGTGGTGGTCAGGGCGGCGTGGGCCTGCACGGTGTGGGTGTCGGTGGCCGCGGCAGGCTTGACGTTCCGGTCCCCGCTGTAGTTCGCGGTCACGGTGTACGGACTGCCGGCCACACCGGCGTATGCGTGCCGTACCGCCGCCAGGCCACGGGTGACACGCGCGGCGACCGGTGGCGTGCCGTCGCCGAAGCTGAAGGTCACCGTGCCGGTGGGGTCCGCGATCCCGGGTTGGGCCACGACGATGCGAGCGAGGACGCCCACCGACTGGCCGGCCACCGACGGATCGGGCGAGGTCACCACCCTCATCAGCGACGACGCCCTGGCCACCGCCTGGGTGTCCGTGGCAGCGGAGGAAGCGAAGTCCGCATCACCGCTGTAGGTGGCGGCTGCCGTGTACGGGCCCGCATTGGCGTAGGCGTGCCGCACCCTTGCCAGTCCGCTCCTGACTGGCACCCTGACGGGCGGTGTGCCGTCCCCGAAGTTGAACGTCACCGCACCGCCCGGTGAGCCCGCGCCTGGCGCCACCGGTGTCACGGTGGCGATGAAGGCCACCGGCTGGCCGGCCACCGAGGGATCCGGTGCTGTCGTCAGTGCGGTGGTCGTCTGCGCCGGGCCGACGACCTGGGTGTCCGCGCCCTCTGAGGCGGTGAAGTCGGCGTCCCCGTTGTAGGCGACCGTGACGGTGTACGGGCTGCTCACGGTGGTGGGATACGCATGCGTGAGGGTCGCCGTACCACCGGCCAGCGGCACCGTGACGGGGGTCGTCCCGTCGCCGAAGTCGAACGTCACGGTGCCTGTCGGGGCACCGGCGCCGGGCGCAACGGGCGCCACCGTGGCGGTGAACGTCACCGGCTCCCCGACCACCGACGGATCCGGGGAGGACGCCACGGTGGTGGTCGTCGCCGCCTGGGCAACGGTGTGGGTGGCGGTGCCGGCCGAGACACCGAAGTCGCCGCCCCCGCCGTACGTGGCGGTGGCCTGGTAGGAATTCCGGGCGGCGGAGGCGTATGCGTGCGTGACCGTGGCCACCCCGTTGGCGACCGGCGCGCTGACCTCTGGGGTTCCGTCGCCGAAGTCGACCGTCACCGTGCCGGAGGGGGCACCCGCTCCGGGGGCCACCGGCCGCACCCGGGCGGTGAAGGTGACCGCCTGGCCGACCACCGACGGGTCCGGTGTGGAGGACACCTCAGTGGTCGTCGCCGCCCGGGCGACGGTGTGGGTGGCGGTGCCGGAGGAGGCCGTGGTGTCGGGATCGCCGCTGTAGGCGGCGCTGACCTGATTCGACGTCAAATTCGCGTGCACATAGGCGTGTTCGGTCGTGGCCTGGCTGTCGGTGACCGGTGCCGTGACCGGTGGTGTGCCGTCACCGAAGTCGAACGTCACGGTGCCTGTCGGGATGCCGGCCCCGGGAGCGACGGTGGTCACGGTGGCGGTGAACGTCACCGGCTCGCCGACCACCGAAGGATCCGGCGAGGAGGTCACCGTGGTGCTCGACTCGGCCTGGGTGACGGTCTGGACGTCGGTGTCGACGGAGGCCTCGAAGTCGGCGTCTCCGGAGTACGCAGCGGTGACCGTGTAGGGGCTGGCGGCGGTGCTGGTGTAGGTGTGGGACGCCGTCGCCACTCCGCCGGCGACGGGCACCGTGACGCCCACGGAGCCGTCACCGAAGTCGAAGGTGACCGAGCCGGTGGGTATGCCCGCCCCGGGAGGTGCCGGTGTCACCTTCGCGGTAAACGTGACCGGTTGACCGACCGTCGAGGGGTCAGGAGCCGAGGTCACGGTGGTGGTGGTCCGTGCGGGGTTGACGGTGTGGGTTTCCGAGCCGGCCGAGCCCTCGAAATCGCCGTCCCCGCCGTACGTGACGGTGACCGTGTAGGGGCTGCCCGCCGTGCTGGTGTAGGAGTGGGTGGCCGTCGCCTTGCCGTCGGTGACGGGTGCCGCCACCGGTGGGGAGCCGTCCCCGAAGTCGAAGACCAGCGTTCCCGTGGGAGCGCCCGAGCCCGGTTCGAGGGGGGAGACGGACGCGGTGAAGGTCACCGGTTGGCCCACCACCGAAGGGTCCGGAGAAGAGGTCACCTCGGTGACGGTCGCGGCCGGGCCGACGCTTTGGACGGTGGTACTGGTCGACGTACCGAAGTCGGCGTCCGCGTCGTAGGTGGCGGTGACCAAATAGCCGTTGGCGGCCGCGTCGGTGTAGGTGTGCGTGGTGGCGGCCGCCCCGCCGTCGATCGGCACAGTGACCGGCTCCGTACCGTCACCGAAGGCGAAGGTCACCGTGCCGTCGGGAGCGCCCGACCCCGGGGCCACCGGTCGCACCTGGGCAACGAACGTCACGGGCTGGCCCACCACCGACGGATCCGGCGCCGAGGAGACCTCGGTGGTCGTCGCGGCCGGGCCGACGGTCTGCGTGTCGGTGCCCACGGAGGAAGTGAAGTCACCGTCGCCGCTGTAGGTGGCGGTGACCGGGTACGGGCTGCCCGATGCGCTGGTGTACGTGTGAGTGACCTGCAGTGCGCCGCTGAGCGAGGCCACGGCGATCGACAGGGTGACCGGTGGCGAACCGTCACCGAAGTCGACGGTGACCGTGCCTGTCGGCGTGCCGGACCCCGGCTGAACCGGCGTAACCCGCGCGGTGATCGTCACGGGCTGGCCCACCACCGACGGGTCCGGTGCGGAAGACACCTCGATGGTCGTTGCGGCCGGCTGAACGGTGTGGGTCCCGGCATCGGCGGAGGCCTCGAAGTCCGCGTCGCCGCTGTAGGTTGCGGTGACCTCGTACGGGCTGTCGGCCGCGCTCGGGTAGGCGTGTGTGAGGGTGGACACCCCGTCGTCGACCGGCGCCGTGACGGGCGGTGTGCCGTCACCGAAGTCGAAGGTCACCGAGCCTGTCGGAGTTCCGTCTCCGGGTACGACCGCCGCAACGGTCGCCGTGAAGGTCACCGGCTCTCCGACCACCGACGGGTCCGGCGTCGACGTGACAGTGGTGGTCGAGGCTGTGGGGGTGACCGTCTGGGTGTCGACACCCGTGGACGAGCTGAAGATCTCCGGGGCGGCAAGCGCCCGGATGGTGGGGGCGCTGGCGCTGTTGAAGGTGGCGGTGACCGGATAGGGGCTGCCGACGGCGGTGGCGTACGTGTGATCGGCGGTGGCTTCGCCGTCCACCAAGGGCACCTCGGCAGGCGGTGTGCCGTCACCGAAGTCGAAGGTGACGGTTCCGGTCGGCTCGGGCGACCCGGCGGGTACCGCGGTGACCGTCGCGGTGAATGCCACCGTATCGCCCACCGTCGAGGGGTCCGGTGACGAGCTGACCGCGGTCGTCGTGACCGCGATATCGATGTCCACGGTGTGGCTCTGGGTGTCGCCGGAGGGCGTGAAGTCGGCGTCGCCGCTGTAGGAGGCGGTTACCGTGAACGGGCTGCCGGTCTCGCTGGCGTAGGTGTGCTCGACCGTGGTGGGTCCGTCCCCGACCGGCACGGTGACCGTGGGAGTCCCGTCGCCGAAGTCGAACGTGACGGATCCCGACGGGTTGCCGGCCCCGGGGTTCAGCGGGGCGACCTGCGCGGTCACGGTCACCGGGTCCCCGGGCCGGGAAGGATCCGGTGACGTGGTCAGCGCAGTGGTGGTCGGGGCCCGGTCCACGGTGTGGTTGTCCGTGCCGGTCGACGGCAGGAAGTCCAGGTCTCCGCCGTAGGTGGCGGTGACCGTGTACGGGCTGCCGGCCGCGGTGATGAAGGTGTGGGTGACCGTCGCCGTCCCGTCCGCGACGGTTGCCGTGACCGGCGCCGTACCGTCCCCGAAGTCGAACGTCACCGCCCCGGACGGGGCCCCTGCGCCGGGGGCCAGCGGGGTGACCGTCGCGGTGAACTCCACTGGCTCGCCGACGACGCTCGGATCCGGCGACGACGCCACCGCGGTGGCCGTGGCGGCCTGTTGGACGGTGTGGAGGTCGCCGCCGGAGGAGGGGCGGAACAGGGCATCGCCGCCGTAGGTCGCGGTCACCGTGTACGGGCTGCCGGCGGTGGTGGTGAAGGTATGGGTGACCGTGGCCGTCCCGTCCGCGAGAGTTGCCGTGACCGGCGCCGTACCGTCCCCGAAGTCGAAGGTCACCGTGCCCGACGGGGTCCCCGCTCCCGGCGGGACCGCCGCGACGTCGGCCGTGAACTCCACCGGTTCCCCGACCATGGACGGCCCCGGCGGCGATGTCACGGTCGTGGCCGACTGTGCCTGGCCCACCGTCTGGGTGTCCGTCCCGGACGACGCGGTGAAGTCGCCGTCGCCGCTGTAGACGGCGGTGACCGTGTACGGGCTGCCCGACACGTCCGCGTACGCATGGGTGACCGTCGCCACGCCGCCCGTCACCGGGACCACCGCGGAGGCGGTGCCGTCCCCGAAGTCGAAGGTCACGGTGCCCGACGGCGTTCCCGCGCCCGGCGCCACCGCGGCCACCTCGGCAATGATCGTCACCGGCTGGCCCACCACCGACGGGTCCGGCGACGAGCTCACCGTGGTGGTCGACGAGGCCTGGCCCACCGTCTGAGTGTCCACCCCCACGGAGGCGGTGAAGTCGCCGTCGCCGTGGTAAGACGCCGTGACGTCATAGGGGCTGCCCGAGGTGCTCGCGTAGACGTGCGTCACGCTCGCCACACCCGCCTCGACGGGCGCCGACAGCGGTGACGACCCGTCACCGAAGTCAAAAGTCACCGTGCCCGACGGCGTGCCGGCGCCCGGCGCCACCGCAGCGACCTCGGCCGTGAACGTCACCGACTGGCCCACCACGGACGGGTCCGGCGAGGACGACACCACGGTGGTCGTCGACGCCGGCTCCACCGTCTGGCTGTCCGTACCGGCCGAGACGCCGAAATCGCCGTCACCGCTGTAGGTGGCCATGACGGTGTACGGGCTGGCCGACGTACTCGCATAGGCGTGCACCGCGCTCGCCGTCCCCGCCTCGACGGGCGCGGTCACCGCCGGCGTACCGTCCCCGAAGTCGAAGGTCACCGTGCCCGACGGCGTGCCGGCCCCCGGCGCCACCGCAGCGACCTCGGCGGTGAACGTCACCGGTTGCCCCACCGCCGACGGATCCGGCGACGAGGTGACGGTGGTCGTCGACGAGGCCTGACCGACGCTGTGGGGCACCGTACCCACAGAGCTCTCGAAATCGGTGTCCCCGCTGTAGGTGGCGGTGACCGGATACGGACTGCCGGCTGCGCTGGTGTAGGCGTGCACGGCCGTCGCCACGCCACCCGAAACCGCGGCCGTGACGGTCGGCGTCCCGTCTCCGAAGTCGAACGTCACCGTCCCCGAGGGTGCCCCCGCCCCCGGGGCCACCGGGCCCACCGTCGCGGTGAAGACCACTTCCTGACCCGTCACCGAGGGATCCGGCGACGACGACACCACAGTGGTCGTCGACGCCCTCTCCACCGTCTGCGTGTCCGTACCCGACGACGGCCGGAAGTCGCGGTCACCGCTATAGGTGGCGGTGATCGCGAACGGACTGCCCGCCGTGGCCATGTAGGTGTGGACCACCCGCGCCCAGCCGGCCCCCACGACCCGCGCAACCACCGGCGCCGTACCGTCGCCGAAGGTGAAGGTGACCGTGCCAGTGGGCCTGGCCTCCCCCAACGGAAGGGACATGACACGCGCGAGGACCACCACCTGCTGACCCACCACGGACGGGTCCGGCAACGCTCTCACGAGGGTCACCGATGGCGCCCGACGCACCGTCTGGGTGTCACTGCCGACGGAGGCCGTGAAGTCGTCGTCCCCGCTGTAGGTGGCGGTGACCGCAAAAGGACTGCCGGCTGTGGTCGGGAACCGGTGCGAGGTACTCGCCACACCCCCTGTGACGGGTGCGGTGACCGGCTCCGTCCCGTCACCGAAGTCGAACGTCACGCTCCCGGTGGGCGTGCCCCGGCCTGGCGGGACCGCCGCGACGTTGGCCGTGAACGTCACCAACTGCCCGACCACCGACGGATCCGGCGACGAGGAGACCACGGTGGTCGTCGACGCCCTCCCCACCGTCTGGGTGTCCTGGCCGGCGGACTCGGTGAAGTCGCCGTCACCGCTGTACGTGGCCGACACCGGATACGGGCTGCCGGCCACCCTGGTGTACACGTGCACGACCGTCGCCACACCGCCGGAGACCGGTGCCGTCACCGGCGCCGTACCGTCTCCGAAGTCGAACGTCACCGTCCCCGACGGCGCACCCGCCCCCGGCGGAACCGAGCCGACCGTCGCGGTGAAGACCACTTCCTGGCCCGTCACCGAGGGATCCGGCGACGAAGAGACCACAGTGGTCGTGGCCGCCCTGGCTACGGTCTGGGTGTCCGTACCCGACGACGGCCTGAAGTCGCGGTCACCGCTGTAGGTGGCGCTGACCGCGAACGGGCTGTCGGCCGCGCTGATGTAGGTGTGCGTAGCCCTCGCCACGCCACCCGAAACCGGTGCCATCACCGGCGCCGTCCCGTCCCCGAAGTCGAACGTCACCGTCCCGGTGGGTGTGCCCTGGCCGGGCGGGACCGCCGCGATGTTGGCCGTGAACGTCACCAACTGCCCCACCAGCGATGGATCCGGCGACGAGGAGACCACGGTGGTCGTCGACGCCCTCCCCACCGTCTGGGTGTCCTGGCCGACGGACGCGGTGAACTCGCCGTCGCCGCTGTAGCTGGCCGTGACTGGATACGGGCTGTCGGCTGCGTGGGCGTAGACGTGCGAGGCGGTGGCCACCCCCCGCGTCACAGGAGCGGTGACCGGTGGGGTGCTGTCGCCGAAGGTGAACGTGACCGTACCGGTCGGAGTGCCCGACCCCGGCGGAATCGGCGTGACGGTCGCGGTGAAGGCCACCGGCTGGCCCGCCGCGGACGGGTCCGGCGCCGAGGTGAGCACGGTGGAGGTCACAACCTTGCTGCGCACGGTGTGGACGTCGACACCGGTGGAGCGGAGATACATCGAACTGCCGCTGTACAGCGCGGTGATGGTGTGGCGGCCGACGGGCAGGGCGCTGGTCGTGACCGTGGCCCGCCCGCCGACCAGCGGTGCGGTCAGCGTGGGACCGTCCCTGATGCTGAAGGTGACACTGCCGGTCGGCACGCTGCTGGCCCCAGGGGCGCCCGGGGTGACGGTCGCGGTGAGGGTGACTGGCTGCCCGACGGTCGAGGGATCGGGCGAGGAGGTCACCGTGCTCACGGTCGAACTCTTCGAGACGATCTGCACGTTGGCCCCGGTGGACGGCTCGAAGTTCGCGTCGCCGCTGTAGGCCGCGGTGACCGTGTGGAAACCCGCCTCCAGGGCGTTGGTGGACACAGTGGCGCGACCGCCCACCACAGGCGCCGTCAAGGTGAGGCCGCCGACGCGGAAAGTGACCGTGCCGGTCGGAAGCCCTAACCACAGCGGGATGACCACTGCGGTGAAGGTGACCGTCTGCCCGCCCATCGCAGGGTTCGGGCTGGAGCTGACCAGGGTGAGGGTGGGAGCCATGTGCGGCACTCCGGATGCGTCGACTGTCTGGGCCGTCACCCCGCCTGACGCCAGGCGCCGGGGAGTTGGCGATGCCATCCCGAGAGGCACACGCCGTTCGACCGGGAGATGGGCGGCCCACCAATCGCTGTTGACTGGATAGCCCGCTCCGCGATCAGCGCGCCATACGCGGATCGCGTTACCACCCGATCGGAGCAGCGCTTACGAAGCACCTCCGCACGCACCGCGCACACCGCAGGCACAGCGGCGCGAGGACGCATCAGTCGCGCGCGGGTGACGCAACCCCACGCACCGACCGGCTCAAAAGCGACCTGAGCAGCTGGGGCTGGGCTATGGGAATCGGCAGGAACGTGCAGGTAAAGCCAGTCGAGCAGCTCGTACTTCCTTCCCTGCATTCCCTGCATCGTCGCCGCGCATCGAGCCCACCCCAGCGCAGATTGGGCCGCCGTACTTGCGGACGTCCACCCACAGTGTCGGCCAGTTGGAGGGTTGATCGGTCACGTGTGCGCCGCAATTCCGGCAAGCGAGCTTCCGCACCTGCCCGGTCTCTGCGGCACCATGCCGCAGCCTCGCGTGTTCGACCGGACCTGATCATGAGCAACGGGGACGAAAGGTATGCATTTACTGCGGCAGAGCCGGAAGGAGCTGATGGGTGGCAATCGAACGGACGGCCATGCCGGAGAAAGGGGGCGCGTTCCGGGTGTCACGTGCCCGGGTCATCCCACTGGTCGCCCCACCGCCGTCGTACGCCGCGGCGGTCGAGCGGTATCTCACCGGCGCGGCTATCACGAAGTCCTCCGCCCGGATCTACCGGATCTCGCTCATCACCGGAGAGTGGATGCCGCGCGAGGAACCGGCGCCGACTGGACGATCACGTCCCTGGCGAGTGAGTTGTACGGGTGCTCACCCCTCGGGTCCAGTCGCCCAGGTGCTCACCGCCCTCGGGGGCGGGGCCGTCACCGCCCCCGAGAACACCCGCTAGGACCGCGTTGCCCTCCCGCACTCGTCCCCAGCGGACTCGCCCCGCCCGGACCGGCACGCTGCGGTCGTACGGGTCGATCTGCGTGCCGGCCTCGTCCGCCTGGCGATCCGTGCCGAAGGGCGGGGTGAGGTAGCCCGGCCGCGATGCCGTCGAGGGCGACATCGATGTCGCGGACGGTGTCGGCGACGTCCTGGGTGCGGTAGTCGATGAGTTCGTCGGCGCCGAGGGTACGCAGCAGGTTGTGCTTGGCGGCGCCGGCGGTGGCGATGACATATGCGCCGCGGGCCTTGGCGATCTGCACGGCCAGGGGGCCGACACCGCCGGCCGCGGCGTGGATCAGCACGCGCTGCCCCGGCTGGAGGTGAGCGGTGTCGACCAGGGCCTGCCAGGCGGTGAGCGCGGCCAGCGGCATGGCGCCGGCCCGGATGGGGGCGAGGCCGCGTGGGCGCGGGGCGAAGTGGCGGGCCGGTGCTGTGACGTACTCGGCATACGCGCCCGCCGGGTGGGGGAAGCGAGGCATCCCGAACACCTCGTCGCCAGGCTGGAAGATCGTCACGCCGGCATCGACCTGTGACTGCACCTCATCCGCCGCGACCATGGCAGCCACATCGCCAACGAGGGCGTCCGTTCCTGCGTCGTACCGCCGTGACGCGGCGGCGGCCAGGACCAGTACCTCCAGCGCCCCCTTCCCGCGCCGTCCACCGGCAGCACAGGCACCACCCGGGCATGGGCCATGCAGCACCTGGCCGAACCGCTTACCCTGGCCGACCCCGCCGTCCACGCCACCATGAGCGTCCGCACCTTCAGCCGCCGCTTCCGCGACGAGGGCGCACTCCACCTCGCGTCCCTCCTCATCTGGGCCCGCAGATGAGGCACGAGAGATGCTCTAGGACTGATCGCCGATGTCGAGAGCGTGTTCTTTGAGGAATGCGCCCGCGTGGGCTGCCGCCTCTTCTGCGGTCGCGTAACGCGTCCCATCGGCGACCGTGCCGGATGCTCCATCAGCGCCCTTGCCTGTCCAGCTCCAATCACCAGAAGGCGACTGCACCAGCTCAGCAGTCCCGCCAAAGAGTGCAAGCGTGCTTTTGCCCGCTGCCGCGGACGGACGCCTGACGGCGTCGGGCCATTTCTTACGGGCACCCTGCCGGGTGATGCCCCAGACGGCTCCCAACTGCTCATAACTTGCGCCGTAGGAGCCAGCGGTTGCTGCCGCCTGTTCCGTCAGTCGCTTGACCTCGACGTCCAGCACCTTCCATGCGGACAGGACGGACAGCGCCACGTCGACGGGATTCGCTTCCCACATACGGCCTGCGGTCAGCCCGGTCTCTCGGGAGCGGATGGCCGAGGCCAGGGGATTCAGGGCGTCGTACAGGGCCTTGTCGAGCTCTGTCTGCTCTTCCGGGGTGATCTCAGAAGCTGCCATGCGACAACTATAGTTCCCGATGCCCCTCAATGTAAACTAAAGTGTCCGAACGTCGCATCGGCTTTACCTCTACCGCATCAGAGAGACCGGCTCTTGTGGATCCGACCTGGCAAAGCCCCGCCCGGTCCTAACCGGGAAGCGGAAAGGGGTCCACGCTCACACCGTGACAGCGTCCTTCCGCGGGAATACGGCCGGGCGCTGCCGGCAAATGATCGACCGCGCCCGCCTGGCGCACGCCGCATTCGCCGCCGACGACTTCCGCCACAGCCACAGCCACAGGCCCGTCGCGTCGACCTCGGGGGCCGGCCTTCCCCTCGGACGATCTCGGGGCGGGCTGACCGCGAAGCCCCAACTCGCCGTCGGACAAGGGCAGAGGTCTCTGGGCCGCTACGCCGACCGGCACGCCGTAGGTTGCCCCGATGCTGGGCAGGCTGACGAGGTAGCAGCCTCACAGTCGTGGCGAGCGGAACTGCTGCATGTCGTCGGCAGAGGTCTGAAGCAACTGGCCGCCGGGCTACATCCCGGCCGGAGCGACGAGGGTGGCGGGCTGCGTCGACGGCAACTACGCCTCCGCATACGACCCTTCTCGGCCAAATCCCTGCGCTTGCTCAGAATTACCTCAAGTGCGCCCAACCGGTTCGTTGCTTCCCCTAACGTCGGAGATACCACGGGCCAACCGTGGCCCGCTCAGCCAACGGGGGAAGCTGTGCTGTTCATGAGGGACAACGCGCCGGCCAAACTGAAGGGCCGCGCCGAGGAGTTCATCCGGGCCGTCGCGGTCCACAACACCACCATCGAAGCCGTCCTGGCAGACCCGCACATTCGGCTCATGGTGCTGGTCGACGTCACAGCGGAAGAGACCCGGCTTCAGAACACCCGCGTCGCCTGGGTTCATCCGGACACCCAGATCACGATCACCTTGGAGATCAACGACAACGGCACCGGCCTGTACGACGGGCTCCTGCACGAGCTCATCCTGCACGTGGTGCCCGCGGCGCTGAAGCACGCGGCTGCGGTCGCCGGGCATAACGCGCCCGTGTACCCCACCACCGGCCGCCAGATCGAGGCCGAGGAGAGGCAAGAGCACACGTCTCAGACGGCATGGCAGATGGCGGCCGACATCGCGGTGGCCCTGGGCATCGATGGCCTGGTGGACGCGGTGATCATGGACGCGTGCGGGCACAGCAAGCTCATCGCGAGGGCCGTGGTCGCTCAACTGCTGCGGCAGCAGAGCATCGATCAGGAAGACGCGGACGACCTGCTTGAGGTCATCAACGAGTAGTCGACAGCTGGCCTTTCAGCCGCCACGACGACGCCCCGTCCTGCTGTGGCAGGGCGGGGCCCACGAGGGAAGTCCGGGTGCGGTGACGGTCCTCCGGGGCCGGAAGAGGACCCCGTTGAGGAACGTCCGATGGCCGCTCCAACGTCCGCACCGGCCGCCGGGCTTCGGTACATCGAGGTCACCAAGGACGGCACCTTGCCGCCTCAATGAAGAGAAGAGAGGGGAGGCGGATCCGAACTGATGTGACACAGAGCCTCATCTTTCTCTTCATCTCGTTCACGAGGCTGCATAGGGCAGCAGTCCTGCGTGCCCATCCCGTAGCACGGGAGCACGGCGGGTCGCTGTAGGCACTGTTCGCTCCTTGTGCGGTATCACCACCCGGCGCTCAGCACAGCCGGCACCCGAAGGCGTCGAGGCCGGCGAGGTTCTGCGGTTCCTCGCCGAGCACGGCCAGGACGTTGCGACCGGACGGTACCTCTGACCTGCGCGTTCAGGTAGATCCAACGGGTCTCGTCAGAGTGTCAGGTCGTGAGCGAGGGCACTCATCACGGCCCGGGTCTTGGTCTCGCCGGATCTCGGGAGGTCGACGTGGCGCCTCTGCAGGGACTGTTGGAGTTGCCTCTCGGCCTCGGCCGCATCGCCGGCGCTGGTGCGCACCGAGACTTCAAGGAAGCGCAGGCCCCTGGTGGACCACTCCTCGATGGCCACGGGGCGGGGCAGGGTGTCCCATTCCTGTTTCCACTTGACGGCGTGCACCGGGCCGAGCGCTGTCAGAGCCATGAGATCGCCCTTCTTCAACCCGACCGCACCCTTGAGGAGGTGGCGGTGCGGCTTGGCGAGAAGGTGATCCAGCGCGCCGGGCTCGGGTTCGGGCCTGAGCGCCGCCTCGATGTGCTTCGCCTCGACCTTCCGCTCGGCCTGCAGTGAGGCGGACAGCACCGGAGTGAAGGCGGGACCGGTCCGGTCCTCCTCGATCGTGAACTCCCAGTCGTCGTCCTCGTCCTTGAGGTTGGTCTGCCAGTCGCCTGGCAGTGGGGGACACGGCCGCAGCTTGACCGTCATGTCTGTCTCGCGCTTGCGCCCCTGGACCTCGTCGTCCATACGCAGGCGGAAGATGACCCCGCGGTCGAGGAAGGGCAGCGAGATGCCTTCGCTGCCCTTCCTCGGGCTGTCCCAGAAGTGGATGGTGCGACTGCGGCTCTCGCTCCCCTGGAGTTCGAGCGCACGGGCCGCCTCCCGGGCGTCGTCTCCAGAAAAGCTGATCTTGATTTCCGCAGTCGCAGCCGTTGGAGTCACCGCACCGGCCTGCCGTGCGCCTGTGGTCCCGTGGGTGACTCGCCGGAGACCCCTGGTCACGCCATGACGAGCTGCCGGGTGGCGAACGACCTGCGGGCGTTTTCGAAGGTGGACTCCATGCGTGCCACTTGGCCCGTCGTGAACATGAACATCGCGACGTCGTCGGTGTAGTCCATGTAGTTCACGAACATGTCCCCGTTCGGCCCGTTGTTGCACGTCACATGCGGGGTGGGAGTCCCGAAATTGGGCCCTTCCTGGTTCGGGGTGTCCGCAACCAAATCGTCGCCGGCGCAGCCCCGCTTGTCGCCCCAGATGTGTCGCAGGTTGAGCCAGTGCCCGATTTCGTGCGTCGCCGTGCGGCCACCATTGAACGGCGCGGCGGCGGTCCCGGTGGTTCCAAAGCCTTTATAGGTGATGACGACACCGTCCGTGGCTGCCGGTCCACCGGGGAACTGCGCGTAGCCGAGCAGTCCTCTTGCCAGCTGACACACCCAGATGTTGAGGTAGGCGTCTGCCGGCCAGGCGTTCTGGCCCCCGGTCTGTGCGAACTTGACCTTGTTGTCGGTTCTCTTGTCGGGGTCAGGAGAATTGGGGTCCGGGGCGTCGAAGGAAGCGACCGTGGTCCTGGTGCGCGTGATGCCGTCCGTCGGGCGGCCGAGCGGATCGGTGGCAGCGAGGTGGAAGCTGATCCGGGCGTCGCCGACGATGTTGCGCCATACCTGCGGCACATTGCCGAGGTCCGGATTCTGTTTCCGGAAGTCGCGGTTGAGCACGTCGATCTGACTGCGGATCTGTGCATCACTGATGTTCTGCTCATCGGTGCTGTGGACGACGTGCACAACGACGGGGATGTCGATCACGCCCTCCCGCGCCGTTCTCCGCTCCCCGTTTTCGTGGGCGCGTTCGTAGGCGGATGCGGTCTCCTCGACCAGCGTGCGGTTCTCGGCGTAGTCGGCCGTCGTGTCGAGGAGCGCGTGATGGGCTCTCATCGTGGCACACCAGTCGGTGTACTCAGGCGATGCGCTGCGTTCGGTTTCGTCAGACATGGTGGTGTCACCTGCCGGTGTCTGGGCTCAGTCTCGGGAGATGCCGCTCGTGATGCGAGCGCCGAAAACGGATGTCCACGTTGGGACGGAAAGCGCGCGGGGCCGTACGACCTGCTGCGCGGATGCATCTGTCGCCACACCTACACTTGAGAGTAGGCATGACGGACAAATGGTGCAAATGGCATATGCGGCAGCGAGGTGGTTGAGCGATGAACGAGCTTCCCCGCACTCTGTTTCAGAGGTGGTGGCATGCCTTCGAGGAAGACCACGAAGGCATCACCGTCTACCGGCCTGACGACTACGACTTCCCGCTTGCACGTGGTCGTGGCGGGCTGGAATTCCAGGCGGACGGCACCTTCATCGACTACCCCGTGGGCCCGGCAGACGCTCCGGAATCGGCACTCGGCCGATGGCACTTCGCGGAGAACCGCCGTTTGGTCATTTCCTTCACCGGCAGCGCCGAGCCGGACCGTGAACTGGCAATCGTGCGCTGCGATGAGCACATTCTGCAGATCCGCTCGACGCCGGAGTGATACTTCAGTCAGTCGGAGACCCGATGCGATTTCGAAGGGGTCTGGCGACCAGCCCGCGACACCATCCACCACAACCCCACTACGATGAACGTTCCCTGGTCACGGCACTAAGGGCTGACCCGTAAATGATCTTTGACGTGCTGGATAACGTGCTCGTTTCTTCCTCATCCGGCGAGGGTGAGGTTGTGCAGGCGGGCGATGCCGAGCATGGCGTGGTGGACGCCGTCGCCTTTGAGGCGGCAATCGCGGAGGATTTTCCAGCTTTTCATGCGGGCGAAGGCGTGCTCGACGCGGGCGCGGACCTTGCGGTGGGAGGCGTTGCGTTCCTCTTTTCAGGCCGGGAGTTCGGCCTGGCCCTTCTCGCGGCGGTGCGGGATGACCAGGCCCATGCCGCGGTAGCCACCGTCCGCGGTCACCGTGGTCTTGCCGACGGCGGTCTTCGCGCCGGACAGCTCCCATGCCTTGCAGTCGTTGCGATTGCCGGGAAGCGGCCGGCCGACGGCCACGACGAGACGGTATTGGCATCGATGACCACTTGGTGGTTGGTGGAGTACCGATAGTTCTTCGACTGCTCGGCCACCATGTGGTCGCGGGTGGGGACCAGCGTGCCGTCCTTGCGGAACCACTTGCGGGGGTGGAGCGCGAGCGACGGGCCGAGCTGGTCGATGATGCGGTCAGCGGCCGACTTCGACACCTGCGATCGGTGGGCATCCGTGATGCGGACGGCACCCATCAGGTCGTGGTCAGGCACGCTCGGACAATTTCCGTGGACGGCGGAAGAGCCTCGGATCCCACGAACACGGATTCCTCGGCGAGCCGAATGGTGCGCAGGGACCTGACCTTCTTGAGACTGCTCACATCGATACTGACCAGAGCGCTTTCGAACGTGATGGTGTGCAGATTCGGGAAGTACGCCAGCCACTCCCAGGTGGCCTCCGAGTCGGCCTCCACCCACAAGTGAGTGAGGCGGGTCCGGTCGCAGGCGGATTGGAACTCCTCAGGTGTGATCGTGCCCGTTATCCGAATGCGAGAACGGCCACCGAACCGTCGGAGCGCATGCAGTTCCTGCGCATTCGAGACGCAGAAGTAGAGCTCTTCCTCTCCGAGGTGAGCAATGACTTCCTCAGCGAATCGATCGCACTCGAAACGACTCCAGACCCTGGCCAGTTCCGAACGGACACGGAGGTCCGAGAGGTCGCGATACTGCGCCAGTACGGAGATCGCGGCGTCGGTGGCAAGCCGGGTTGCGCAGAGTACCGTGAAGTAGACCTCGTCGTCGGAGAGCCCCTGCGGCCCGGGAAGCAGATCCAGGACGACCGGACCCACATCGGCCAGAGCGCGCGCCTGATCCGCCGATCGAGGCGGAATCAGCGCCGCGGCCCGCTTCTCCACCTCCATCCGCACATCCGGGTTCAGTTCTGTCGCATGTTCCAGGCAGGCCGCTGCCAGCAAATGGAGACGCCTGCCGTCCTTTTCGGATGTGTCACCTCGTTCTATGAGACCGGTCAGCAGCCGGGTTCGCTCCATGGTCCGAGCGTGGGCAACGGACATCCGGATGACGTCTTCCCATTGATCGAGATGTGCGTGTGCGATGAGGAAGTCGAAGTCAAGACCTTCCACGGCAGCCTTGGCACCCAGATAGTCCTGAAAAGTGCGGTGAATGAAATCCATCGAGCCTGCACTTGGTTCGCGCAGAAGACCACTTCGGATCAGCAGGTGGTGATAGATCTCCTCGGCCGTCCCCTGATCGGCGATCTTCGGCATCGCGGGTAGCGCGTGCTCCAGCAGCTCGATGGCATCCGTCCGATCCATCTCGGAACGACCGTTGCGGATCATCCAGTAGGCCAGTTTCTGGATCAACTGGATGTGATGTTCCTCGCCGATGCGAATGGTGCCCGGCTTGTAGATTCCTCGCTCCCGGTCACGCCGGGAAAGCAGCATGGAGAGGGCGGCGTCGTAGACCTCCTTCCGGCCGTCCGGGAGATAGCCACGACGGTCCTGGTGAAGGGCGCAGATCAGCGCGCACATCAGGGGGTTGGTGGCGAGGCGGCCAAGGTCTTGCTTGGCTCGTACAGCTTGCAGGAGATCTGTGGCATAACGATCACCAATGCCCGCGGCCTTGTGCCACCGCCTGATGAACTCGGCGACATTCTCCCGGCTCATCGGAGCAAGGTCGAGCTCTGCGAAGTCGTCACCGATCAACCAGTCCTGGCGTACGGCCGAAGGCCGAGAGGTCACCAGCCACCGGTTGTGCGGGTAGGAACTGACCAGCTCCTGTAGCCAACGGCGTGCCTCTTGGCGTTCGCTTTCCGGAATTTCGTCGATCCCGTCGATCAGGATCAACCCACGCTTTGACCTCAACACCCTGTCGAACCATCCTGTGGGCTGGAGGCTGGCGATGGGACAGTCAACCGCGGCCAGGAATCCATCGGGTGTGGGGAGTTTGGCGCCCCCTCGGGTCAGGGTGCGCAGCGGCAGTACAAAGGGCACGAGGCCGTAGAGATACAGGAGGCGTTCGTCGAGAGCCTTCCGCGCCGTGGATACTGCCAGCCACTGTACGAGCGTCGTTTTCCCTGATCCTGCGACGCCCCGGAGCAACACTCGGTCACGACCGGCCAAGATGTGATCGGCGGGGAGGAGTGTGGGGAGGTCGTGCGTTCTGCCGCCCGCTGCGTCCAAGCTCAGATAGGCGGCGTCGAGCGGCCAATTCTCCGGCGCCTCGGACAGATCGAGCCCGAAAATGGTTAATTTGCCGTGCTTGGCGGCAATGTACTCGGCGTAGCGCTCCTCGAAAGGACCGTCGGCCGGCGAGGGAGTGCGGGCGATCAGGGAGTCGATCTTCAGAGACAACTCTTCGATCCGACGGCTGTGTTCGATCAGCGTACGAGCCACAAAAGTGGATCTCTGGGTGAAGAAGTGCAGGATATGGAGGCACGCAGTGTCGAGCACGCTCGCATGAAGTGTCACTGCGTCGCTGGATAAACCCAGAGTGGCCGAGGGGCTCTGCGACCGTAAATACCGGGAGAGCGCAAGGTGTCCGAGCTGCACGGCTTGTACATCGTCCATGTCGATGTAGCCCAGCGACCTCAGCGAGTCCGCTACGGCATGTGCCACAGCGCGCTGTTCGTATGCCGGCAGACGTTCCTCGACGCCGGTGGACTGCGCTGCGCGGTTCACCAGTTCTTCGGCGATCTTGTGCAGATCTTCGTCCGACAGGACTCGTTTCTCGCCCTTGAACGAAACGAGCTTCGAGACGCGCAGCGGCTTGTCGACCAAACCGGCACCGGGGCCGTCTGCTACGAAGAGCCTCTTGATCAGCGGCGCTACAACGCTTGAGGCGAGACGAGCGCCAATGGCAGCGGCTTCCATTTACTCCCCAGTTGGTGTGAGGACGGCAGCCAACCGTCGGCCCGGCAGCAGCTTAGGAGATACAGCGATGGGTTGTCCGGGGAAACAGCCAAGTGCGGTGATCAGCTTGCCGAACCTGAGGAGCGATGGCCCCGGTGAGCCAGGAGCGGGGGCTGGGGAAACGGCTTTGCGCCCCGTGTGATCGGCGTGGAGGCCGGCTCGCCGGAGGTTCTGAAGATGACCAAGGTGGTGTTGAAGCCGTCAGCCCGTGACTTGATGCATGCGGACCTGGCGTCGTGCGGGTTGGCAGGGTCTGACCACCATCCGGCCGGCGTCGCCCGGAAGTTGGAACGTGCCCGGATCGGTGAGGTCGATTACCTCGCGGTCTGCCCTGCAACCAACATCCCGCAGGCGAAGAGCTGGCCGTGGAGGGAAACAACCCCCGGCGCATGCCCTGTACGAACAACTGGGATATGTCACGTACGACCGCCAACCGGACTCATGGGACGAGCAAGCCCCTGATGGAACGGTGCGCCGCTACGAAACGATGTGCACGCTCATGCGGAAGGAACTCGCGGAGGCTCAGTCACCCGCCCGGGAACTGCCAGCGGACGCGTCGTCCCTGGTCATGTGGTCATTGGTTCCGGGTGCCGTCCTCAAGACCGTCGGCCAGGTGTCGGTGACGTGGGGGCTCTCCGCGTGCCTCATGGGTATCCACGGGGTGTCACCTGTGAATACCGTGTTGGCGGAGGGATACGAGGCATCATGCCCACTGTGAAGCAGACGGGTGGGCCGACGTCTACCTGCACCGCCGCGACTGTGCCCAGGCGGGGTCGACCGGCGGGACGGTGAGCGACGAGGAGGCGCTGGCGGCGCTGGCCGGGCCGGATGTCACGGTGCCGTGCCCGGTTTGCCGGCCCGACACCGTCCTGAAGGACCGACGCTGATGGTCAGAGCCGGCCCATTCAGTCAGCGAGGATCGAAGTAGGGCCACCCTGCTTCCCCCTCCCGGGCGAGCCGGCCGCCGCGACGCTGGCGCACCACCTCCCAATGGCGCCGGGGAACGAAACTGATCGACCGTGCCGGAACGTCTTCGGGGCATGACACGTTCGAACCCCGAACCATCTCCCCATCCGCAGGGCTGGCCCCACTGTGGTCACGGCGCGGTCCCGGCGACCGACCCTGATGGCTGCCATGGCATCCAAGTCCCCACTTTTTCGGCCTGCTTGGCCCACCTGAACGAGTCGGATCGCGCCGCCTACCTGGCCACCCTGTCGCCCGGCGACGAAATCGACCACCGCGGCACCGTCTTCACCGGCGAACTGCTCAGCGAACTGCTTTCCCCTCTGACGGACCCAGGCTCAGGCTTGCCCCGGTTCGGCAACGCCCGGTTTGACCGAGCCGAGTTCGGGGGCGACGCAGCCTTCGACGGGGCACAGTTCGCCGGCACTGCGTCGTTTGAGCGCGCGGAGTTCGGCAACAGCGCCCAGTTCAACGGGGCCGAGTTCGACGGCGAAGCTCACTTCGAAAGCGTGCACTTCGCCGCCCACTCCTCCTTTGAGCTGGCGCAATTTCACGGCGGTGCATGGTTCGTCGAGGCGAGACTGGGCGGCACTGCCAACTTCGGTGGGGCGAAGTTCTACAGCGACGCCTCCTTCGTCGGAGCGAAGTTCCATGACATTGCCTGGTTCGGTGGGGCCGCGTTCCACGGTGACACCTGGTTCCGTCGCGCGGCGTTCCGCGGCGACGCCGTGTTCTTGAAGGCGGACTTCGAACACGTCTCAGGCATGGGACCGTTGGTGTGCACCGGGACGCTGGACCTGTCGGAGGCAGTTTTCGGAGCCCCCGTGACCATCGAGGTGGCAGCGAACGCCGTGCACTGCCGACGAACGCGGTGGGCGTCGACTGCCGCGCTGCGGCTGCGTTACGCCGCAGTGGATTTGAGCGACGCGGTCCTTGAGCACCCACTAAGTATCGCCGCACGCTCCCGCCCCTTCACCGTGGACGGCGAGGAATTGGTCGAGGTGGACCTGGCCCGCCCTGGCGTTTCGGTCCGATCGCTGCGAGGCGTGGACGCGGCGCACGTGGTGTTGAGCGACATCGACCTCCGCGACTGCCGGTTCGTAGGGACAATCCACCTTGACCAGCTCCGGCTGGAAGGGGTGTACACCCTGGCTGGCGCGCCCGGTGGGCTATACCGACGCGGGATGCGGCTCAAGCGTTGGACGCCGCGCCGGACGCTGGTCGAAGAGCACCATTGGCGTGCCGTGCGGTCCGAAGACCCAGACGGCTGGACCACTCCTCTCGAAGGGGACGAGGTGCTGGGGCCGACCGCCTTGGCGCCTGTGTACCGGCAACTACGCAAGAGCTTCGAAGACGGCAAGCATGAACCGGGAGCAGCCGACTTCTACTACGGCGAAATGGAGATGCGCCGTCACGCCGATGACATTCCCTGGGCCGAGCGGAGTCTGCTCACCGCGTACTGGGCTGTGTCCGGTTATGGGCTGCGGGCCTCCCGAGCCTTTACGTGGCTGGTGGCAGCCATGGCTGCCACCGTGTTGGCGATGATGCTGTGGGGTCTTCCGCAGCACGATCTGAAGCCGACCAGTACGGCTACGTCGACCGGCTCCGGCCGGTTCGTGATCACCGCTGTCCCGTCTGCCCCTATGAACCCTCATGGGGCGTATGGCGAGAGGCTGTCAGTCGAACGGTTCGAGAAGTCCCTGCGTGTGGTGATCAACTCGGTGGTGTTTCGTTCCTCGGGTCAAGATCTCACCACCTTCGGCACGTACGCCGAGATGGCCTCGCGGCTGAGCGAGCCCGTCCTGCTCGGTCTGGGCCTCCTCGCCATCCGTAACCGAGTCAAACGCTGAAGGCCATGCCCACCACAGTGATTCGTTCACGCGCATCGTTCGCCTCAAATGCCGCCGCGGCCAGCGGCGTTGATGCGAGTCAGGCGAGCCGATGCGCGAGGGGCCCTGGCTGCCGTACGTACTGATGACGGTTCCGAGGACACCCCATCAGAACTAGCCTCCCTGCGCCGAAGTCGGTGGTGAGCCGGATGGACCTGGGGCATCTGGCGGGCCTGCGCCTGGCCGGGCGGTTGGGATCGGCGTAGGGCTGGTAGGCGAGGCATCCGGGTTCTTCCAGGGAAGGTTCGATCATCGCCTCCAAGGCGGTGCGGAGGCGGTCCTCCTGGCCAGGAGCGGCCAGGCATTCGGCGATGACGGTGAGGGACATGCGCGATGGTCTCCTCGTGGCATCCGGCGGTTACGGGCGGGCGGGGCCGGTGCCCGCGTGGCTCGTGGTGATCGCGGTGGCGATCTCGTCGAGGTCGGCCCGGGGCAGCTCCACAGCGCCCGCGGTGATCCAGCCGTCCACCTGACGGGCGGTGCGCGCCCCGACGATGGCGCCGGTGATGCCGGGCCACGCGAGCGCCCAGGCAATGGCGACCTCGGCGACCGTGGCACCGTGCCGCTCGGCGACCGGGCGCAGCGCGTCGGCCAGTTGGAGGTTGGCCGCGAGCCCAGTGGTGAAATCGTGGTGGGCGGTGCGCCAGTCGTCGGTGGGCAGCCGGTCGACGCGCTCGGCGGAGAACGTACCGGTGAGCAGGCCGGACTGGAGCGGGGAGTAGACGATCACCCCGGTGCCGTGGGCGGCGGCCCAGGCGATCTCCGGTGCGGCCGAGCGGTTGATCGCCGAGAACGGCGGCTGGATGACGTCGACATGGGCGATCCGCTCGGCGGCCTCCAGCTGCTCCGCCGAGTGGTTCGACAGACCGATCGCGCGTACCTTGCCCTCGGCCTTCAGATCGGCCATGACCTGCCAGTACTCCTCCAGCGGCGTGGCGTTGGGGGAGACGGCGCCGAAGCCGCCGCCGGCGTACTCCAGCGACTCGCCGGTGTCCGGGTAGTGCACCTGGTACAGGTCGATGTGATCGACACCCAGGCGCCGCAGCGAGTCCTCGATCTCCCGGCGTACGCTCGCGGGCTTCATGATGCGGCGGGGCGCGGCCTGCGGGTTGTCCGGGTCCCAGACCAGCCCCACCTTGGTGAACAGGTACGGCCGCTCGCCCTCGGGCAGGTCGCTGACGGCCTTGCCGACCAGCTCCTCGGAGTGGCCCAGCCCGTAAACCGCTGCGGTGTCGATCCAGTTGACGCCGGAGGCGACGGCGTGCCGGATGGCCGCCACCGACTCGGCGTCATCGGTGGCGCCCCAGCCGAAGCGCCATCCGGAACCGGATACCGCCCAGGAGCCGAAGCCGAGGCGGGTGATGTCCATACCGGTGTTGCCGAGGGGAGGGGTCGGCAGGTGGTGCGTGGTGCTCATGTCGAGTACTCCCGTAACGCGCAAGAGGTCGCCAGGTGCCCGCAGTGGGGCCTTCTGGCCGACCGGAACCGTTCCGGCGATCACCACTGTGCTCCTCCGCGCCCGGCCCACCCAGTGGCAGCCGGTGCCTGGGCACGGCATGACCAGGCACAGCGGCCGCGCGCCCCCGTCGCAGCCGGAATACTGCTGGCATGACGCTTGAACGCACCAGGGCGTAGCGAAGGCCGAAGGACTCACGGGGCGTCCCGGCGCGCGCCATACAGCACGGAGATGCCGGCGCGGTGCCTCCACTTGTGTGCCCCAACGCCCAGCGATGCCGTGCCGGTCGGCGCCACGCGGAGGCAGCTTGTGATGTGAAGCTCTACGCAGAAGCTCTGCTCAGCTGTCGTTGTCGGGAAGCGTCTTCACCAGCAAGGCCCGTGGCTGCCAGGTCCAGGCATAGCGAACGTCCTTCGTCATGCCCTGGGCCAGAGTGCCACGCGGGTCCTTGTTGTGCGGTATGACGATGACGAAGTGGGCCGGACGCTTGGTGCACAGGTTGGTCAGGCGAACGTAGCGGTCGTGTCCCTCGTTGAAGTACTTCCTTACCTTCACACACTGTGGCGTACCGTCCACGGCACTGGCGGTCGTGGCGGTGGCCAGAGGGAGTAACGCACTGCACGCCACGACGCCCAATGCCATTGCCATGGTCTTTCGCATGTCGTCTCCTCGTGGCACATCGGAAGGATCTCGCTCGCACGTCTTGCCGAAGTTGCTGCATTCATCCCTCATTCGTCCCTCATTCGTCCCTGTCGTCCTGGCTGTCCTGCGAGGGCACCCCCGGGTGGCGAGAACCAACGACCGGATGCGGCTCGACCCAGCGCGTCACCAACTCATGTCACGTGCGCCCTCGATCTGCGCCGTGATGACATAGGGGATCACATATGGGGTGCTGGTGCACAGCACGCGTCACCTGGTGAGCCGATGGCGTCGATCAGGAAGTTCCAAGTCACCTACGACTGCGCAGAACCTGAGCGCGTCGCTCGATTCTGGTGCGAGGTGGTGGGGTACGTCGCTGCGCCGCCACCGAAGGGTTGCCACTTGGGAGGCGTTCGATCGTTCGCGGCCACCTGAGGATCAGGGTTCATGGTTCGCGTGCCGTGATCCCTCAAGTGCGGCCCCACGACTGTTATTTCAGCGCGTTCCCGAAGGCACGGTCGTGAAGAATCGGGTGCATCTTGACGTGCGCGTCGGCACCGGGCTGGTGAGTGAAGAGCGCTTGGCCACGCTTGAGGCCGCATGCGCACGGCTGGTGGCGCTCGGCGGCGCGGTACGCGTGCGGCTGCTGCCTGCCGATGACGACAACGAGTCGTGCATCGTGATGCAGGACATCGAGGGCAACGAGTTCCGTCTCCGCCGAGGAGCCGCGAAGGGTTCCTGCGCCCTGGCGGCATCTCGCTCCTCAACCCACCACTCCCACCAGTTCTCATCCCGAACCCACACTCCCACCGGTTCTCATCCCGAACCCACACTCCCACCGGTTCTCATCCCGAACCCACACTCCCACCGCTTCTCATCCCGAACCCACACTCCCACCGCTTCTCATCCCATCTGCCTGTCGGGGGCAGACGGGATGGGAGCTGCTCCTGCACGCCACTACTCGCACTCGCCAACGGCGCCCCCGCAGTCTCGGAGACCGAGTGCCCCTTCCGGAGGCATGAGGCATGAGGCATGAGGCATGAGGCATGCTTTTGACCGTCGCCGGAGCGTCTGTTCCAGCAGCTCCATGCCGAAGCGGACGCGGCTGGCCGGATCGACTGGGACATCTCCCTCGACTTCACGATCGTGCGAGTGATGGGCATGCCGGCAGCGGTGCCAGCGGTCGGTGCCGCTTATGATCGAAATGCGCCCGACCCAGACGGAGGTGACACTCCGCCAGGCGGCTCTGTTGAAGGCCGAACGCGTCGAGTTTCCCGTCGCAGCGATGTGCCGCAATGCCGTCGAATGAGAACGCTCAGGACAGTAAAGTCACCGACTCGGCACCTGAAAGGCCATGATGAAAACGAGATCCACGTCGTACTCCGAATACCGCACCGCCGCGACTGCAAGGATCGGTGCGGCCGCATTAATCGTAGGCACCGTGCAGTTCTTCGTCGTCCAGCTGGTCGTGGAGACCGGCTGGCACACTCCCTACAGCTGGGCGGAGAACAACATCAGCGATCTCGGCAACGTGGGTTGCCGGCTCTGGGACGACTCCCGGCCCCGATATGTGTGCTCGCCGCTGCACGGCGTCATGAACGCCAGCTTCACCGTCCACGGCGTACTGCTGCTCACCGGCGTGCTGCTGGCCGGAGCCTGCTGGGGCCGCGGTGCGATATCGGCAAGTTCCCGTATTCTGCTCGCAATCGCTGCCGGTGGGTGGGTTCTGGTCGGCCTTGTTCCTGCAGACGTCGAAGAAAACCTCCATGTAGGGGGCGCACTCCTCATCATGGGGCTGGGAAATCTCGGGCTCCTCCTCACCGGATTCACCTCCCGAGACGCACTCTTCGGCGGACTGCGGAGCGTAACCCTCCCGATAGCTGTCGCCGCGGCGCTCGCCGCATGGATGTTCTTCGGTCAGTACGACCCAGGCATCGGACTGGGCAGCCTGGAACGTATCGCGGCCTGCGCACTGGACGCGTGGAGCCTCCTCATGGCTCTCGCCATACTTCGTGCCCGTCGCTCGGACACCGCGGGCGACGTGGCGAGTCGTTGAAGCGATCGGGCGCGGCACCATGGTTGACGATGTGTTCCTTGTGCTGCCGGCCTTCGTGGCAGCGAACAGGTTCACGCGGAACAGGTCCCGCTATCCCACGCCATCTTGTACCCTCGGCGCGCTATCTTTCCCTGCACCCGCAGGCGCCCTGACTGGTTAGCCCGGCTTCTGACCGGACACGGACGCAGCGGGGAGTTTCCTGGCCCGGCAAGTCTCACCACCGTTATGGCCCTCACCATCGTCATCACAGGAGGAACGAGTGGCTCAGCTATTGAGAGTTCAGAACTTCAACGTCTCGAGTGACGGTATCGGTGCCGGTGAGGACCAGAGCCTGGAGAGTCCGTTCGGCCACGCCCATCCCGAGAGGCTGTTTGCCTGGGCCGGCGCCACGGCGAGCTGGCCCATGCGCACCGACCCCGGGGGCAGCCGTGGTCTCGACGACTACCTCACGCGGGACTACGCATGCAACATCGGTGCCGAGATCATGGGCCGCAACAAGTTCGGTCCCCAGCGCGGCCCTTGGCACGACCACGAGTGGAAGGGCTGGTGGGGTGACGAGCCCCCGTTCCGCACCCCGGTATTCGTCCTGACCCACCACAAGCGTCCATCGCTCACGCTCTCCGACACCACGTTCCACTTCGTCGACGGCGACCCGGCAACGGTCCTCAAGCAGGCCCGGGAAGCGGCGCAGGGCAAGGACGTCCGACTCGGCGGCGGGGTCACCACCATCCGGCAGTTCCTCGACGCCGATCTCGTCGACACCCTGCATGTGGCGGTCTCGCCGGTGAAGCTCGGGACCGGACTACGACTCTGGGAGTCCCCCGATGAGCTGCTCGACCGGTTCCACCTGGACGTCGTGCCCAGCCCGAGCGGTGTGACGCACCACCTGTTCTGGCGGAAGTGACCGGTCCTCAGGGCCGGCCCCGGCCAGCTGTTCTGTCTTCCGGGGCTGCCCTGAGGCGGGCCGTCGTGTCGCGCCTCGGGCGGTCAGCGTCGACATCAGCCTGGACAACCCGGAAGATCCTCTCCCATGTGCCGTCCGCGGAACCACGCTGGTGCCGGTCGTCACACCAGAGGTGGACTCGCTCATCGCCGACGGCGAGACCGTCCTCCTCGACAGCGGCACCACCTGCCTGGAGATCGCCCACCTGCTGCGCGACGGCCGCTCACTGCGCTGCCCCTGTCATTGCAGGCCATCCATGTGCTCGGCGGAGGCCCGGGACCGGCAATGCTGATGGTGCCCGGCGGGCAGCTTCGGGCAGCTTCGGGCCGCCGAGGGAGCCCTCACCGGCCCCCTCACCCTCGCCTCCCTGGCGGCACTGCGCTTCGACACTGCCGTCATAAGCTGCTGCGGCCTGAGTGCCGTCGAGGGCCTGACCGCCTACGGCCTCGATGACGCGGCAGTGAAGAAGGCCGGCATCGCCTCCGCGCGCCGCATCGTCGTCGCAGCCGACGGCAGCAAGTTCGGCCACACCGCCTTCGCGTACGTCGGCCCTTCCACACACCTGCACACTCTCGTCATCGTCACCACGACCCCCGCCGATGAGGTCACCGAGCTCGAAGGCACCGGCATCCTCGGGAAGGCCGTTTGACGACTGTGCGGCTGGAGTGGGCGGTGGAAGCTGCGACTGCGGCGCGGCCATTCTCCGGTCATCGCGGTCGCGGCCAGTATCTTCTGGGCAACCGTCCCGCTTTGCAGCGGCCGCACATCGCGATCAGGACCACCTCCGGGCCCAGCGCGATCGCTCGTTACCAGGCTCCGTCTTGCAGCAAGGTCGACGTCCGTTCCACCTCCACGATGATCCAGATCTTCCATGATGGCCGGCTCGTCAAGGCCCACACATCGCTCTTGAACAGGTAAGACGCACCGACAAGAGCGACTACCCGCCGGAGAAGATCGCCTTCCAGATGCGCACGCCGGTCTGGTGCCGCAGCCAGGCGTCCGAGGTCGGCGACGCCTGCCGCGAGGTCGTCGATCAACTGCTTGAGGTCAACGTGCTCCATCGGCTCCGCGCCGCCCAGGGAGTTCTCGCCCTGCGGAAGAAGTACGGCGACACACGGCTGGAAGGCGCCAGGGCCGTCGCAGTCGGAGACCCGTCCTACCGCACCATCAAGGGCATTCTCATCGCGGGCACCGAGGCCGATCCTGAGCCCGAGACCAGCGGAGACGCCGGAGCCGCTGCCTTCCTCCGCGGCCCTGCCGGCTCTTCGCCACCGTGGCGACCCCCGACACGACGGACGACGACTGCGACGACAGGTGCACGACGAAGCAGAGGTGGAAGCCCGAAGACCGTGATGAATGCCGCCCTGCGGGAGTCACTCAAGGCCCTGTGACTGTCCGGCTTGCTGGAAACCCTCGACGCCCGCCTGGCCCAGGCCCACGGCGGCGAACTGGCCACCTGGACTTCCTTCAGGTCCTCTGCCAGGACGAGATCACCCGACGCGAGACCGGTGCCTTCCAACTCCGCCTGCAGCAGGTCAAGTTCGAGCATCAGGTCGCCCTGGAAGAGTTCGACATTTCCGCGTCCTCGCAGTCGCCGGCAGCGCAGATCCGGGATCTGGGCGCCTTGCGCTGGCTGCACGCCGGCGAGTTGGTCATCCTCTTCGGCCCGGTCGGTGTCGGCAGGACACACATCGTCCAGGCCCTCGGCCACGTCGCCGTCCGCCAAGGTGCCCATGTCCGCTTTGCCAAGACCAGCCACATTCTCGCCGACCTCGCCGGCGGCCACGCGGACCGCACATCGGATCCGCGAACTCGTCCGCCCCGACGTCCTCATCCTCGACGACTTCGCGACGCGCCAGATGTCCGCAGCACAAGCGGATGACCTCTACGAGCTCGTCAGCGAGCGCCAGGGCAGATCCCTGACCATCACCAGCAACCGGGCGCCCAGCGACTGGTATCCACTCATCCCCAACCCAGTCGTCGCCGAATCTCTCCTCGACCTGCCCATCAACACCCGCCACCAGGCCATCATGAACGGCCCCAGCCACCGCCCAACGAACGCCCCAGGAACTCGACCGGCAAAAAGCGCTAAGTCCCTGGCCAGCAGGGCCCGCGCTCGTCTCGCGCAGTGCACACATCAGCCTTATGTCAGCCGCGGTTCCAAGATGCGGAAGGCTCCCTCAGAATGCCCTGCATGAAGATCCTCAACATCGGCACGATTGCTGGCTCCCAGACGACTGCCTACGGCAGCCGAGGTGTCCGACGCGTCCGTGTTCACGGCGGGAGCGGTGCTGCCGCCGTGAACATCCTGCACTTGGCGCCAGGCGGACGCCTTGGGCGGCATGTCGCGCCAGTGCCACAGGTCCTCATCGTCACAGAGGGCCAGGGGTGGGCCAGCGGCCCGGACGGTGAATACGCGACCCTGACGAGAGGCCAAGCTGCCTGTTGGGCCGCGGGTGAGGAGCACGAGACCTGGACCGACACTGGTATGACCGTGCTCATCGTCGAAGCCCAGTCCCCGCCCCCGGAAAGCATGCTGGGGGAAGCTGCTCGGGGATAGCGGCAGTCCGGATCAACGTCAGACCCTGGGGAATTACGCGAACTTACTCCTGGGGAAATACGCGATCGTCCACACTCGAGTACGTCGGCCTCAACGAGGCTGACCGGCAGTTGCACTTCACGCAGTCGGTGGTCGGGCGAGCCGGCGGCCTCGACAGCCAGCCGGTCCAGTTCCTCGACGGTCATCAGCCCCTCGGTGCAGCCGGTCCAGGTGGCGATGCCGTACGTGCTCAGGTGCCCGGCTGCTGCGGCTTCCTCCAGGACGGCGAAAGCTTCGCGCAGCACGATCGGCAGCACAGCTCGGTCGCTGGTGCGCTCGGGGTTGTGCAGGAAGACGGTGTCGAGGCAAGCGCGGCCCAGAGCGGCACGGTTGCGCTCCAGCTGCCAGCGCACATATCCGGCCGTCAGGCTGTGCCCGCGCTCGGCATCCTCAGGGGGCAGGACGCCGGCGGCCACGGCGGCGGCTGCGCCAGGGGCCGGGAAGCCGACCTTTGTCGAGACCCGCAGGCCTGGATGGTCGGCGAGGGTGGGAGCGAGGAGCCGGTGGGCGCGGCCGGGTTGCGGTGCATCGGTGCGATTCGGGTCGGACCGTAAAGCTGCCAGTGCTTGTAGCCTCGACCTGCACGACGATCACGTCGTGGTCGTCCCAGTGAGTGCCGAAGCCTTCCTGGGCGCTCCAGGAAGCGTAGGCATTGACCTGGACGTGCGTGCGCAACCAGCCTTCCAGGTGCTGGGCGAGGTCGGCGACCGGCTCATGGAGCTCATCGATCGCATCGATCACCGGCGAGGCGCCCTCGGGCCAGGCAGCGGTGCAATTCGGCCGGGTGGGTGCATTGCCAGACGGTGTGCCGACGAGTGGTGACGGGGACGGCGTAGCGGTGTGGGGGCAGCATCTCACCGTCGGCAGACAGCCGAAGCCGCGGAACCTCCAGGCGGTGGGTGGCGATCAGGTTGTTGAGCGTGTCGAAGTAGATGAGGACACCGGGGTCGGTCACGGTGCCGGGAACATAGGTGTAGTCGCGGTGCAGCGACCGGGCCCGGAACTCCTCCTGGCCCAGCCGCTCCGCGGTGAGCTGGTAAGTCATCGCTTCGGTCACCGTGGCCTGTCAGTCGTTGCCGTCCGAGCGGCCGGTGCCGCCCCCGTCGGAGGGCGTCGTACCCCGGGCGCGGGCGGCCTGGATCTGCCGACGGGGCGGGGATCGACTGCTCACCGAGGAGGAAAGGGGTGGCGGAGCATGAGTTCCCTGATCGACGCGGACGAGATCAGTCACAAACCGAGCTCGTACGGCTGGAGGACGTCGACCAACTCGACTACGCCCGCCAGAGCCTGGACCGGCTGCCCACCCGCAAGGCCAAGCCCTCCTGACCGCGACGGCGGCATGTTCGGCCTTCGTGTCGATCCCCAGCACGAAGAGCCCCTTGTTCTCGTTGCCGCTGCCGTCGGCCTTGTCGAGCGCTGTCTGCAACTTCTGCGAGCCCTCGTACTGCCGTTGGTCGTGGATGCCCAGCTCTCCCCTCTGCCTTTTCATGTCGTACTCGGCGAGTTGGAGATCCACCGCTTGCGGGTGGCCTCGTCACGATCGGCGCTGGGTGTGCCGTCGAGCCATCCGATCCTGTCGGGATAGGCGTCGATGTACTCCTCCCGCTCCTGTGGAGAAAGGCTAGCCCACCACTTGGCGTTCTCCTTGGGGTCCTTCTTCGAGGGGATCGAATCCTCATCGAGGTGGGAGAAGCCCGCGACCTCGCGTGCGGCGTCCCTCGCCGCCTGGGTGCCGTAGTCGACATCCTGCGGCAGGCGGGAATCGAACGCAGCGCCATCGCGCTGGATGACCGGAAACTGATCGAGTGGCAAGGCGGCGGGCCGGTGGTCTGGGCCTGGTCGTGCCGGGTCTCATGGCATTGGTTCCTCGCTGTCAGGCTTGGCGGGCGTAGGACGTGAGGCGATCGGCGAGGGCGATGACGAGGTCGCGTAGTTCATCAGGGCGCTCGATGACGAACGGTCGGTCGAGTGAGGCGAGTGTCCGAGGCAACCAGTTGAGCTGTTGCGCCCGTAGCTCGACGCGCAGCCAGTGCTCGGCCGCCGGGTCCTGGCCGGCTGCGGGCTCGTGCTCCTCCAGGCTCGCGACGGTGGCGGGGAGGTGGGCGCGGATCTGCTCAACCGTTCCGTGGATCCGCAAGGTCACCTGATGCCGGTACTTGGCCGTGGCGAATCCTGAGAGCACGCGCTCTGCCGGACCGGGACCCGCGGGCGTTTCGAATGAGCCGGGCAGGGCCCTGGCGGCTGCGATGCGATCGAGCCGGAAGGTTCGGTCCTCGCCGGCCTGGGCGTCCTTGCCCGTCACGTACCACCGGCCCGCATGGGCGACGATCCCGTACGCGTGCAGTGTGCGTTCGCTGCGCCGTCCGTCGCGGTCGGTGTAGCGGATCGAGAGCGGTCGGCGGTGGCGTACCGCATCGGCGATGGTGAGCAGGAGCCCGGCGTCCGGGTGGTCCAACTCGCCGGGCTGGTCTGTGAAGGCGAGAGCTTCCAGGAGTGTGTCGAGCCGGCGGGCGAGGTGCTTGGGCAGCACCCGCCGGATCTTCGCCGACGCCGTCTCGTTCGCCGTGCGCTCCGTCGTCGTCAGCCCTGCCCGGCGGCCGGCGACCAGGCCCAGCAACACGGCCAGCGCCTCGTCGTCGCTGAGCATGAGCGGAGGCAAGCGGTACCCGGGGGCGAGCCGGTACCCGCCGTAGCGGCCGCGCACCGATTCCACGGGCACGTCGAGGTCGATGAGCTGGTCCACATACCGGCGCACGGTGCGCCCTTCGACGCCGAGCCTGTCGGCGAGTTCGGCCACCGTCCGGGTGCCGCCCGACTGCAGCAGTTCCAGGAGTGTCAGCACGCGGCCGGTGGGTCGTGGCATGTTCGCAGCCTAACGCGAATACCGGACCGATTCTGTCCACTATTTCTCCTAGCCTGCGGCGTGCACGCCTCCCACACAGCCAAGGAGATTCCCATGGACTTCGTCTCGATCCGCATCATCACCAGTGACGTCGCACGCCTCGTCGAGTTCTACGAGCGAGCTACCGGGATGCAGGCGATATGGGCCACCGAGGACTTCGCCGAACTCAAGACCGCGGGCGCAACCCTCGCGATCGCCGGCACCCGCACCGTCGCGCTGTTCGCCCCGGGCTCTTCCCGCCCGGCGGACAACCACAGCGTGATCACCGAGTTCCTCGTCGACGACGTGGACCGCGTTCACCAGAACCTGACCGGCTTCGTCACCGACTTCGTCAACGAGCCCACCACGATGCCCTGGGGCAACCGGTCGCTGTTGTTCCGCGACCCCGACGGCAACCTCGTCAACTTCTTCACCCCCGTCACCCCGGAGGCCATCGAAAAGTTCGCACGCTGACCCCACGCCCAGCCGCTCACCGGGAGCCCCGGGATCCCAAGGCTCCCGGTGAACGCAGCCGCCGAGCCCAGGAGCGCCACCAGCAGGGGACATCGGAACGCACCGCTGACCCCGAAGGACGTCTGCGCTTGTGCCTGCGGGTCGACGCCGGACGTCCGATCGCACACGTCGCTGCCGAAGCAGGAATCTCCCGCCGCTGCCTGGCCAAGCGGTACGCCCGCTGGCTCCGTTCGTCGGGGTGGGAGGGGCTGCGTAGGGAGGCCGGTGTGGGCTGGCCGGGCCCGTAGATCTCAACACCTCCTGAATGCAAACCGTCAGCTCACACCAGTCGGGTAGGCGGACCTGAGACCGAGGTTGAATCGCCGCCAACCGCGCTGAATGATAAGCCAGTTGGTGACACGTCAGCGGCGTCTTCTCCGTGACTCTGGACAGAACTCTTGACGCACTGTTCACATGTGGTGAACATGCAACAAGTAAGAGAGCGCTCCCATGAACTTCACTCGTTCACTTCCTGAATCCAAGTCAGGAGGGCTTCCATGCCCACACCCCCCGCAGACCGAACCGCTCACCGCACACCGAGACCCTCACGCCGCGGAGTCCTAGCCGCGATGGCGGCTGTGCTCCCCGTCGCCGGAGTGCCCGTCCTTTCCTCCCGGGCCTCCGCGGCGCCCGCTGCCGCTCAGCCGTCCGCCGCCGCTGCGCTGCCCGGCGGTGGCGACCTCGGTCCGAACGTGCTGGTCTTTGACCCCGGCACACCCAACATCCAGGGCAAGCTCGACGAGATCTTCAAGCAGCAGGAGTCGGCGCAGTTCGGCAGCGCCAGGTACGCCCTCCTGTTCAAACCGGGCACGTACAACGGCCTGAACGCCCAGCTCGGCTTCTACACCTCGATCGCGGGCCTGGGGTTGTCGCCCGACGACACCACCATCAACGGCGATGTGACCGTTGACGCCGGCTGGTTCAACGGCAACGCGACGCAGAACTTCTGGCGCTCGGCGGAGAACCTCGCGCTCGCGCCCGTCAACGGCACGAACCGGTGGGCCGTGGCGCAGGCGGCTCCGTTCCGGCGGATGCACGTCAAGGGCGGACTGAACCTGTCACCCGACGGCTACCGGCTGGGCCAGCGGCGGGTACATCGCCGACAGCCGGATCGACGGACCGGTCGGTCCGTACTCCCAGCAGCAGTGGTACACGCGCGACAGTTCGGTGGGCGGCTGGCGCAACGCCGTGTGGAACATGGTGTTCTCCGGAGTCGAGGGAGCCCCCGGACAGACGTTTCCCGACCCGCCGTACACAGCCCTGGACACCACTCCGATCTCGCGCGAAAAGCCCTTCCTCTACCTTGCGGGCGGCGACTTCCGGGTGTTCCTCCCCGAGAAGCGGGTCAACGCCCGCGGCACCACTTGGGGCAACGGCACACCGCGGGGCGCATCCCTTCCGCTGAGCCAGTTCTACGTGGCCAAGCCCGGAACCGACGCGGCAACCCTCAACGCTGCCCTGGCCCAGGGCCTCAACTTGCTGCTCACGCCCGGGATTTACCACGTCGACCGGCCGATCGAGGTCCAGCGGGCGAACACCGTGGTCCTGGGGCTGGGGTACGCGACCATCGTGCCGGACAACGGGGTGACCGCCATGAAGGTCGCCGACGTCGACGGGGTGCGACTCGCGGGGTTCCTCATCGACGCCGGCCCGGTCAACTCGGCCACCCTGTTGGAAGTCGGCCCCGACGGCGCTTCTGCGGACCACGCCGCCAATCCGACGACGGTGCAGGACGTCTTCGTGCGTATCGGCGGCGCCGGCCCCGGCAAGGCGACGACCAGCATGGTGATCAACAGCAACCACACCATCATCGATCACACCTGGGTCTGGCGCGCCGACCACGGGGACGGGGTGGGCTGGGAGACCAACCGGGCCGACTACGGCATCCGCGTCAACGGTGCCGACGTCCTGGCCACCGGGCTGTTCGTCGAGCACTTCAACAAGTACGACGTGGAGTGGCGCGGCGAGCGGGGCCGTACGGTCTTCTTCCAGAACGAGAAGGCGTACGACGCACCCAATCAGGCCGCGGTCCAGAACGGCAACACCAAGGGCTTCGCCGCGTACAAGATCGCCGACACGGTGACCACCCACGAAGGGTGGGGCCTGGGCAGCTACTGCTACTACAACGTCGATCCCACCATCCGGCAGGACCACGGCTTCGAGGCCCCGAACAAGCCGGGTGTGAAGTTCCACGATCTGCTCGTGGTTTCGCTGGGCGGTAAGGGTCAGTACGAGCACGTGATCAACGATGTCGGCGCCCCCACCTCGGGCACCTCGACGGTTCCGTCCACGGTCACCTCGTATCCCTGACCACCGCGCCTACGAAGGACAGGCCCCCAGGAGGGGCGAGCGGCCTCAGGAGGACGAGGGCCTCAGGACGGACGAGCGGCTATAGGAGGGCGTCGTTCCGTTGCGTGGTGGACTGTGGTGGGCTCGGCTGCTGATGCCAGGTGCGTGGCACCGGCGGCCGATAGGTGTCCGCGTCGGCCGGCAGAAGCGCGGAACGCCCACGGCGCGGGCCCGTGAGGTCCGGGTGACGTCTCATCCGGCAACGCGAGATCCGCTCACCACCGGGCCTCCGCGTCGGCGGGAATGTCCTGCTCCGTCCAGATGATCTTGCCGGTCATCGTGTAGCGGGTGCCCCATCGCCGGGCGAGTTGGGCCACGATCAGTAGGCCCCGCCCTCCCTCGTCGGTGGTCCGGGCATGGCGCAGGCGTGGCGAAGTGCTGCTGGCGTCGGAGACCTCGCAGATCAGGCCGCGGTCCCGGATCAGGCGCAGACTCACCGGCCCGGTCGCATGGCGGATGGCGTTGGTGACCAGCTCGCTGACGATGAGCTCCGTGGTGAACGTCAGGTCGTCCATGCCCCACTCCGCCAACTGCCGGCCGGTGAGGGCGCGGGCGTTCGCCACGGCCGCCGGGTCGCTGGGCAGGTTCCATGACACGACCCGGTCCGGAGCCAGGACCTGGGTCCGGGCGAGGAGCAGGGCCACGTCGTCGGACGGCGGACCGGTCAGCAGGGCGTCGACCGCACCCAGGCCGATCTGCTCCAGCGTCTGACCGGGCGCCACGAGGGCGTCGCCCAGTCGGGAGAGCCCGATGTCGAGGTCCCGGTCGTAGGTCTCGATGAGACCGTCGGTGTAGAGGGCGATGAGGCTGCCTTCGGCCAGCTCCAGTTCGACGGACTCGAAGGGGAGGTACCCGAGGCCGAGTGGCGGTCCGGCGGCCAGGTCGAGGACGTTGGCGGTGCCGTCGGGGCCGACGATCACCGGTGGGAGGTGACCGGCCCGGGCGAGGGTGAACCGTCTGCTGACCGGGTCGTACACGGCGTACAGACAGGTGGCACCCATGAACGCGGCACCCGCGCTCGAGTCCTCGGCCTCCGCCGGCCCCATGAGGCCGATGACCAGGTCGTCCAGATGAGCCAGCAGTTCGTCCGGGGGAAGGTCCAGATCGGCGAGCGTGCGTACCGCGGTGCGCAGACGCCCCATGGTCGCCGCTGCGTTCATGCCGTGTCCGACGACGTCCCCGACGACCAGTGCAACCCGGGTCCCGGAGAGGGGAATGACGTCGAACCAGTCGCCGCCCACGCCGCTGGGGGCATCCGCCGGGAGATACCACGAGGCCACCTCCAGAGCGGACCCTCCCGTGAGCTCCTGCGGCAGCAGGTAACGCTGCATGGAGCGGGCCGCGGTGCGCTCGCGGGTGAAGCGGCGCGCGTTGTCCACGCACAGCGCCGCGCGGGCGACGAGTTCCTCGGCGAGACGCACGTCATCGTCCTCGAAGGGCCCCCGACGCCGGGAGCGGGCGAACGTCGCCACGCCAAGGGTGACGCCGCGCGCCCGTACCGGAACCACCATCAGCGAGCGGAAGTCGAACTCGCGGATGGAAGCGCCCAGTGACTGGTCCTCGGTCATCCAGGCGCTGGTGGAGCGGTCCAGGACGCGTTCGACGAGAGTCCTGCTTTCCAGCAGGCAGCGGGTCACGGGTGACGAGGGAGCACGCCGGACCGTTTCGCCCACGGCCAGGCTCGCCTCCGGACAGCCCTCGCGCACCGACTGCTGCCCCGCTCGGCGGATGACGGGCGTCATGCCGACCGGTCCGGGAGCCGGCTCCTCGCCCCTCATGACCGAGTCCAACAGGTCGACGGCGACGAACTCGGCGACGGACGGTACGACCTCGTCGGCCAGTTCCTGCGCGGTCCGCGTCACTTCCAGTGTGCTGCCGATACGGGCACCCGCGTCGTTCAGCAGAGCCAGGCGTTCCTGGGCCCGCCAGCGCTCGGTGACGTCGATGACCATGTACCAGATGCCCACGTACCGGCCCTGACGGTCCTTCATCGCGAAGAAGGAGGCGGAGGCCGCGCGCGTGCGGTCGGGATCGGCGTAGCCGGGGCTGCGGAACTCGTAGTCCAGCACCGGTTCCCCGGTCTCAAGAACCCTGCGCATCCGCTCCTCGAAGGCTTCCGCCTCGCTCCTCGGCAGTACTTCTCCCACCTGCCGCCCAAGTCGTTGTTCGAGGGGGATCAGGCGACCCAGCGGCTCGTTCACCCAGACGTAGCGCAGGTCCGTGTCCAGGACGGCCATGCCGACCGGTGCGTGGGTGAGGAACGGCGTGAGCATCAGCTGGCTCATCCCGCCTCCCGGCATCCGCCAGAAGGCCCGTTTCGGCGGCTGGCCGACGAACCGGCCGAAGACCAGTGCGGCGACCGTGGCGACCAGTACGCCCGGGACCATTTCGTAGAGGCCCGACTGGAGTGGCCCGAGCAGCGGATTGATCCTTTTCCAGAGGAGCACCGTGGTCGCGCCCGACACGATCCCGGCCATGGCTCCCGCCCAGGTCATACGCGGCCAGTACAGCGAGAGGAGGATGACCGGCCCGAAGGCGGCCCCGAAGCCCGCCCAGGCGTAGGCGACGATGCCCAGCAGCCCATCGCCGTTGAGCGCGATCACGAAGGCGACAAGGATCACCGCGACGACGGCGCCGCGGCCGACCCACACCAGCACCCGGTCCGCGGCGCGCCGGTTGAGGAACGCGCGGTAGAAGTCCTCCGTGAGCGCGACGGACGACACGAGAAGCTGGCTGTCCGCGGTCGACATGATCGCGGCCAGTACGGCGATCAGCATCACCCCGGCGATCCAGGGATTGAGCAGGATGCGGCTGAGGACGATGTAGACCGTTTCGGGGTCGTGGAGCGGCGTGCCGAGCCGCCCGATTCCCGCGAGGCCGACGAGTGTGGCGCCGGCAAGTACGACGATGACCCACCCGGTTTCGATACGGCGGGCCGCGGGGATGGCACGGGTGCTGCGGATGCCCATGAAGCGGGCCAGGATGTGCGGCTGACCGAAGTAGCCGAGGCCCCAGGCGAGCAGCGAAATGATGGCGACGGCGCCGAGCGACCCGCCTGCCGACCACTGCCCGGCGGTGTAGTTGACCTTTGCCCCCATGTCCAGCAGGCCCGGCGCCTTCTTGTGGAGGGCATCCGCCAGTTCCCGGAAGCCTCCGAGGGACCCTACAGCCGTCAGGGGGACCACGAGCAGGGCGAGGAACATCAGCGTCGCCTGCATCACGTGCGTCATGCTCACGGCGAGGAAGCCGCCCAGGACCGAGTAGATGACCATCACCAGGGCCATCAGGGTCACCCCGAGCCCGAAACGGACGTCGAAGACGTGCTCGAACAGCAACCCGCCGGCCACCAGACCACTGGCGACGTAAACGGTGAAGAACACGAGGGTGACCACCGCCGAGGCCATCCTGAGCATCCGGGTGCGGTCCTCGAACCGCTCCTCCAGGTAGGCCGACAGGCTCAAGGCGTTCTCGGCACGCTCGGTGTAGGTGCGCAGCCTCGGCGCGACGAACCGCCAGTTGAGGTAGGTGCCGACCGCCAGGCCGACGGCGATCCAACTGGCGCCGATGCCGGCCGCGTACACCGCTCCGGGAAACGCGAGAAACAGCCAGCCGGACATGTCACTGGCCCCTGCGGACAGGGCGGCGACCCACGCGCTGAGCCTGCGGTTTCCCAGGGCGAAGTCGGCGAAGGTGTGAGTGCGGGTGTATGCCCAGGCACCTACTCCGATCATGGTGAGCGCGTACACGAGGAACGTGGTCACGATCGGCGCACTCAAATCGAACATGTTCTCCTCGTCTGCGAGGTTCGTGAGCAATGGGCGCGACCAGAGGCGCGCCTGGGAGCCCGATCCGCCCTGGCGGGCAAATGTACCGATTTGTGTCGCCAGACGGTGGCCGCCACCTCCATGCCGGTGTCGAACGGCCTATCACCGCGCGGATTGGCGGCCGGGTCGGCGTGCTGGCCCTTTCCGAGGCGTGCAGCTTCCGCGTGCTCACCGGCACCAGCTGCGCGAAGGCGTATGCCGTTGTGTGTCACACGCACGGGTGGCCATCGCCTTCGCCGGTGCAGCTCCTGTTTCAGGGCAACCAACCGCTATAGGGCTTGGCGAGAATGAAGGCCGAGGTCTCTCGTGGTCGGTTCGTCCGTGGTGCTCAGCGGGTGGGCTCGCGGAGCCGGCGGACGGGCGAGGCGATGTGCGCGAGAACCCTCACATCGATGAAGGACGCGGTCGGCAAGAGCCCGAAAGAGTCGATTGTCCGTTTTCGCCGAGGGTAGATGGCTTGCATGTCCGCCACACGTAACCTTGTGCCGGGAGCCCTTCGTCGGAACTCTCATCGCCACCGACTGCCCCGGCACAGGCGCCCTGGCCGCCGACGCGGCAAGCTCCACCGGCGGGTGTTCGCCTACCGGGATGTGGTCATCTTCCATTCCCCGCACCCGACGAGTAAGCAAGCTCAAAGTCTGCTGCTGGTGTACATCCGCCGCGTCGTCGGCGAGGTTACCTACGAGGTGTGCGAGCTCTGTGCGAGCGGCGTGATCACCCAGGTCCACGTGGCAACGCCGTTGCAGGACAGCGGCCTGGGCACGCGCGCCGTGGCGCACCTGCGCGCGTGCTACCCCGATGTCACCTGGCGCAGCTGCCTCACCCAACGCATGACGCGTGACCTGGCCCACCGCATGCGACTGCCCAACGACCGGAGCGCCGCCCTGGCGTGTCCACACCTCACACGTGCTGCCTCCGAGGGTCGTGGGAAACCGGGTCGCGCAGGACGCTGATACTGGAGGGCTTCATTCAGGACGTGCGGACCGCACTCGCCGATGCCGCGGTCCTTCGCCGCCCTTGGCGGCACTGCCACCACACAGGGCGTGCCGGGGCGCCGTGTTGGTCATGGGCCGGCGTGGGGTGACGACGCACTGACGCTTGAGCAGATCGATGACTGGTCAGTGAGGGGACGGCATATCTTCGTGCCCGTCAGGCCCCACCAGTCACCTGCACCACACACCACAGAGGTGAACCCCGTTACTTGACCAAGACATACCCGACACTTGAGTCATTGTCATCGCACAAGTAGGTTCGCTATGAAGCGACTTCTTCTACGCACCGGCGTCCCTTCGCCGGAAGAATGGACGCCCCATGGGTTCCCACGCCCGCCCGAACCGCATACATCGCACCGGAGTCCGGATCGCGATGGTCGCGCTTGTCGGTGCCGCCCTGCCGCTCACCGCCGGCGGCCTCGCCGAGGCGGCCACCCCCGGCGCCACGCACTCCGCGGACGAGAACGACCAGCAGGGCGGCGCGGCCCCCACAACGGCCGGCCAGGAGCAGGGAACGCAGCGGCAGTTCCCGTCCGACCAGGCGGCACGACACGCTGTGCGGGACAAGACGGCCGATGTGCAGAACGAGAGGGTTCAGGCCGGCCCCCAGATCAACGCCGACCACGCCTTCCTGCTGGACGCCCGCGACGGCAGCCAGGAGCGGGAGCTGTGGGGTGGGGCGAAGGCGGACGAGAGCGTGTCGATGGCCAGCACCACCAAGATCATGACTGCCCTCGTGGTGCTCAAGCACCCGGAGTGGCTGAGTCGGCAGATCACGGTGAAGCAGGAGTACCGGGACTACGTACAAAAGGTCGGCGGCAGCACCGCCGACCTTCAGACCGGCGACACGCTGACCGTCGAGCAGCTGCTGCACGCCATGCTGATCCCGTCCGGCGACGACGCCGCGATGGCCCTGGCCGACAACCTCGGCTCCGGTTACACCACAGACGCGCGGATCGCCGACTTCGTGGGCCAGATGAACGCCGAGGCGGAACAACTGGGCCTGACCGGCACGCACTTCGACGGCTTCGACGGCATCTCGCACGGCAACAACTACAGCACCGCCCGCGACCTGGCCAAGCTCGGCCAGCGCGCCATGCTGCAGCCGGTGTTCGCCGACATCGTGAAGGACAAGCAGTTCGAGACCGAGGCTCCGGCGGCCAACGGTCGCATCCGGTACTACACCTGGATCAACACCAACAAGCTGCTGAGCAGCTACGACGGTGCCTTGGGCATCAAGACGGGCAGCGGCCCGGAGTCCGGGTACGCCCTCGTCTTCGCCGCCGAGCGGGACAACCGCACCCTGGTCGGCGCGATCCTCAAGGACGACGAGGGCCGCTTCGACGACGCCACCAAGATGCTTGACTGGGGCTTCGCCCACTGAACAGGCACCCCACTGAACAGGCACCCCACTGAACAGGCACCCCACTGAACAGGCACCCCACTGAACAGGCACCCCACTGAACAGGCACCCCACTGAACAGACACCCCACTGAACAGGCACCCCACTGAACAGGCACCCCACTGAACAGACACCCCACTGAACGGAGAGCGCCCCCAGCGCTGAAGGCTCACCGCGTGCGGCGTCGCCGGCGCCGGCTCGTTGAGGCCGCACGGGCGCGATGGCGTGCGGTCATCGGTGCCCATCTGGTGCTCGTGGTCCGCGCCGGCGCGAGCTTTGAGATCGGCATCCTGCCCGAGCGGTGCGGGGAGGCCGTGTGAAAGACATGTTTGCGGCACTCGGACGGCGTGCGCGGGTTGGGCTGTGGGTTGGTCTGTTCGGGTGAAGTCGAGTCAAGGGCGTGGTGCCTTATTGGTTATTTCGGGTTAATGGTGGTGAACGTTTTCCGGTGGGTTGCCCATCTCTCCGGGGAGAGAGGCAGCCCCTGTGTGCGCCGGTGTGCGGGTGCGTGGTCGTGTCGGTGCGTCTTTCTCTGTCCCGGTGTGCAAGCGGTGATCCGGTTCACGTTTACCGGCGCCGGGCGACGCGGGCCCCGGTGGGAGTTCTTGGGCGGCCCTCTCAGCTGAGAGAGGTTTGTCATGGAACCTTGTACATGTTGGTCGGGAGCTCCGGCGGTAGGCCGCGGGGTTCGGCCGGTTGTACCGGCGGGTGGGTCTGCGGTGCCCGCTGTGCGGGGGCTTGTGGCCACGCCGTTCAGTGCGGCGTTCTCCACGGTGACGATCCCCGCGGGCACGACCCCGCTGGCGGTGGCGGTGGCGCCGAACGGCAACGTCTACGTCGGCAACGCCAATTCGAGCAACGTGACGGTGATCAGCAGCACCACGAACACCGTCCTGGCCACCGTCCCCACCGGCTCAGACCCGGCCATGATTGCGGTGGCGCCGAACGGCAACGTCTACGTCACCAACCAGAGCTCGAGCAATGTGACGGTGATCAGCAGCGCCACGAACACGGTCCTGGCCACCGTCCCGGTCGGCGGGGGCCCGTTCGCACTGGCGGTGGCGCCGAACGGCAATGTCTACGTCGCCAACAGCACGTCGAACAACGTCACGGTGATCAGCAGCGCCACGAACACGGTCCTGGCCACCGTCCCCGTCGGCGCGGTCCCGGACGCGGTGGCGGTGGCGCAGAACGGCAACGTCTACGTCGCCAACCGAAACGCGGGCACCGTGACGGTGATCGCCAGCGCCACGAACACCGTCCTGACCACCCTCCCCACCGGTGGGTTCCCGGGCGCGGCGGCGGTGGCGCAGAACGGCAACGTCTACATCGCCAACCAGACCTCGAACAACGTGACGGTGATCGACAGCGCCACCAACACGGTCGTGGCCACGGTCCCCGCCGGCACGGTCCCGGGGGTGATCGCGATCGCGCAGAACGGCAACGTCTACGTCACCAACACCGTTTCCAACAACGTGACAGTGATCGACAGCACCACGAACACCGTCCTGGCCACCGTCCCCACCGGCGGGGGCCCGTTCGGGGTGGCGGTGGCGCCGACCGGCAACGTCTACGTCGGCAACAGCAATTCCAACAACGTGACGGTGATCAGCAGCGCCACGAACACGGTCCTGGCCACCGTCCCCGTCGGCGCGTTCCCGTTCTCGGTAGCGGCGGCGCCGAACAGCAACGTCTACGTCACCAACGCCAATTCGGCCAACGTGACGGAGATTTCGCCGTTGACGGTGACGACCTCGCCGGCGTCGCCGGTGTGCGGGCAAGCGGTGACGTTCAACATTTCCGGGGGAACTCCCAACGGGACAGCGGTGGTGAACTTCGGGGACGCCAGCCCCACGGTCACCGTCGCCCTGGACGCCACCGGAAGCGGGCAGGCCACCCACACCTACACCGCCGGTATGTTCACCGCGACCGTGAACGGCAACCCCACCTCCGTCACCGTGAACTCCAACCCCACAACGCCGACGCTGTCGGTGACGCCGAACCCCTCCACCTGCGGGCAGAGCGTGACCGTATGCGCCACCATCACCCCGGCACCAGGCACCACCACAGTGCCGACCGGCACAGTCACCTTCACCCTCCCCAACGGCGGGACCCAGGTGGTCCCCGTCAACGGATCGGGGCAGGCATGCTTCACCACATCTGCCCTGACCACCGGCACCCTCACCGCCGTCTACAGCGGTGACAGCTGCTTCACCGGCTCCGCCGCCAGCACCTCCGTCACCGTGAACCCCGCCCCCACAACGCTGACCGCGCAGCCAGGCACCATCCGGCTCCGGCTGACCCCGCTGCCCGAGTTCTACATCCCCACCCTCAGCGCCACCCTGACGACCACGTCAGGGATGCCGGTGGCCGGTCAGCCGGTGACCTTCACCGCCACCACACTCTTCGGCCCGGTCAACCTCGGCACCGCCGTCACCGACGCCAACGGCACCGCCACCATCCACAACGCCGTCGTCCCCGTCTACGCCATCGCCACCCCCTTCTACACCGCCACCTTCCCCGGCACTGCCTGCTACAACGCCGCCACCGCCCACGGCATCCTGCTGTTCCTCCCCCTCCCGTCCTGACCTCATCGGCTTCCAAAGCCCCAGGTCACCGGGGGGCATCGTCGACACGGCTCCCAACGTCGTCGTGATGACGCATGGCACGCTGACCGCGGGCGCCTGGTACCTGCACCAGGCGCCGACCTGATCCCTGGACGTACAGCGCGTACCGCACGACCAGCAGATGAAGGCTTCCGAGGCGAAGTCGGTCAGGGTGCCGTCGAAGACCAGCATGCTGCACGCCAGGACCCGGAGCGGACGTTCATGCAGATGTGCCGGCCGCAACCCGGTGCGGTGCGGGCCCGGTTGCGGCGGCGCGGCCGGTGGTGGTGCGGGCTGCCAGAGCGAGGCTGCTGTCAGGGTAGGGCCGGCCGCCGTGTCAGCGCCGTCCCTCCTGCGCCGACTCAGTCGCTGAACGCCCAATAAGGGGTGTCGTTGACGGTAACCAACAGTCCGTGGCGGGCCTCGTGTTCAGCCTGGGTATGGCTCCTACCGTCCACCTACCGGTTCCGGTGGGCATGGATGCAGAACGGCCATTCGTCCTGTGGCTACTGCTGCTCCCACTGCTCCTTGGCGATCTCGTACCGTACGCCGCCATGTTCGGAACCCTCGATCATCTGCATGTCGGGGGGAGTGGGGAGGGTGTCTGCGAGCGTCATTTCGAGCTTTTCCATGATATTGCGTGAACCGCGGTTCACGGACATCGTCGCAGCCCAGACCAGGCGCACACCGAGCTCTGTGAACGCCTTGCGCAGCAAGGCCCGCGAGCCCTCGGTGGCATAGCCCTTGCCCCACGCCGCCTGTCGCAGCCGGTAGCCGAGTTCGGCTTCGTCCAGCGGGCCCTCCGGCTCGGGACGCAGGTGGAACCAGCCGACGAACGCGCCGCCGTCCTTCTCGAGCGCGGCGAACAGTCCGGGGTCGCCGCCCCACTTCTCGTAACCGGCGAGGATCTTCGGCAGGTTGCGCTCGCGGACGAGCTCCGGCGCGGTCGGATTGCCGCCGGTCAGGTAGCGCATCACGGCCGGGTCGCTGTCCAGCTCGATCAGCAGGTCCGCGTCATCAGCAGTGAAGCGGCGCAGGACCAGGCGCTCGGTCTCCAGGTAGGTGTCCACGAGTCGATCATGCCTGCAGCAAATCGGTCAGCCCAACGATTTTGCCGGGCAACTGGCGGGCGTTGCCATGACGTCGCAGGATACGGGTGCGACCAGGTGCCGGTCCGTTCCCCGTTGCCTGAAGGAACGGTGGTTTTCCTCCCATGCCCCTCGTCTCCCCGTGCCCCTCGTCTCCCCGTGTCCGTCGGCTCTTCGGTGACGAGCCGTCCGCCGGGGGTGAGCCAGCGGGTGGCGCGTTGGATGACCTCATCGCGTTGGGGGAGGGGCAGAAGAGGTAGCGATCTCACCGGTCGAGGGCGAAGTCGGCGGCGGCACGGCGATGCTCCTGTCCACGATGGCAGATGGGCGCAGCTTTGAAGCCCGTTCAGTACTTGGAGGCAGGGCTCGCATCGGGGTGAGGCGCATGCGATTGGCGGGTATGCGTGGTCGGACGGCTCCCATCAGGTCGTGGTCAGGCACGCTCCGACAATTTCCGTGTTGCCGGAAGAGCCTCGGATCCCACGAACACGGCTTCCTCGGAGAGCCGAATGGTGCGCAGGGACCTGACCTTCTTGAGGCTGCTCACGTCGATACTGACCAGAGCGCTTTCGAACGTGATGGTGTGGAGCTTCGGGAAGTACGCCAGCCACATCCATCCACTGACCGGACCGGAGGCGGAGCGCTGTCCCTACGTCGACGACGTGGTGCACGGTGCGGGAGGAGGGCGTGGCGGTCGGTGTGAGAGGGGCGGCCACCTGCCGGGGCGCGGAGGAGACCCTGATTCTGCGCGTCGCCCCCTGAGGGCTGGACCGAGGCATGCGGTGGCCGGAGACCTCGGCCCTCGTGGTCTGTCCCGCCCTGGGCGGGTCACTGAAGTCCCACGGGAACGGCGTGGATCCGCCTCTGTCGCACGGCCGAACTTGTCCGGATACTGGGACATCTCGCGGGCCTGCGCCTGACCTGGGGTGTTTCCGTGCACTGCCTGGTGTACCGCTGCTGCGGACTGGGGCTGAGCTCCGGCGCCATGGCGAGCCGGACGCACCGGCGACTGCGAGCCCTGGACGGCCAGCTGGGCTCCGCCGCGGCGCCGGTCGGCGGCTACCCGGGGGAGCAACCGGTAGTGCTCTCCCAGACGTTCGACCTGTCGGTCCAGGAGGCGGGCTGAGCGTGCGAGAGCGGGGAGGCGGAAGCGGAGGACGCCGGGCCTTGATCTGCGAACCCACTGCCGGTGGTCGCGGATCTTCCGACAGGTGACCAGGCGATCCCCATGCGGGCTCTTCGCGTAACTGCTCTGCCCCGCCCAGGCAGGCTGCGGCTGATCATCTCGACCATGACGGGCAGAACTCCACATGGAATTGTCCCCATCCGTGGCTATCCAGATCTGGCCAGTGATAGAGGCTCCGGCAGACGTGGTAGTTGCATCCGCCGGAAATGTACAGCCCCGTCGCTGCAGCGGGCGGCCCGTCCTTCGTAACGGCGAATATGTGCGGAGCGGCTTCCTTGAACGCCGCCGTGCTGCCGGTCAGAAACAGGGTCTCGGCGTGGACCTGCTGGTGCAGCAGGTTCCTGTGCTCCGGATCGCTGGGGCTCGGATAGTCAATCTCGGGGGCATCGGCCGGCAGATCCCTCTTCGGCACGCTCGCTGTGCGCAGTTCCCGGGGAGCGTTCCCTGCGCGAATGCGTGCCCGCAGCTTCTTCCATTGGGAGGGCCGGAACTGTACTGCCCGGTGGGCCAGCACGAGGTCGAACGGCATCTCCTCCTCGTGGACGCCGTCGAGATCCTTTGCCGGGGTGCGCGTCGGCAGGTAGACCAAGGACCGCGGGGATCGCGCCGCGAGCAGCCACAGGGCGCCGATGCGTCGGCCGTCTGTCCGGTCCACATACATGTGGTATGAGTCCTTGAATTTGTAGAGTGCCCCGTTTTTGAGTGGTTTCGAGGGGCTGATTACTCGGTATTGCTCGTCCCGAGTCGCACCTGCTGCACAGTGATCTTCAGTCGCAGACCGTCTCGTGTGAGGGCGGCCCTCGATGCAGTCATCCCCTCGACTCCCGCTGTCGATTTGATCTCTCACTTCCTTGTCCCGGCCGGAGACAGGGAAGTCTCTGGAGCGTTCACCGGGCGTTACTCGGGGGACCAGTCCAACGAGTCACAACAGGCCACAGCCGTGTGCGACGCCTTCCGCAATGTGCTCGGTACGCCAGGCATCGAGAGCCACATCTACCATCGGATGCAGGACGACCCAGGCGAGGGCGGCCTCAAGCTCGGCCTGCGCAGGCAGGACGGCTCCGCCAAACCCGCCTGGTCCACCTGGGCGCTGGCCAACCGCAACGACCTGCCCACACCCCAGCTCTCCTGCGGCTTCGAGCACTTGCCCTACACCGTGCTGCGCCGCGGCTACCGGCCCGACCGAGGACACATCGCCTCCTCCCGGCTGCTGCCACCCGGCTTCGCCCAGGAGCAGACCTGGAAGCTGCTGCGCCACCACGCTCCCGAGACGGCGATGCTCTACGAGTGCAAGGTGGGCGGACACACCTTACTGACCCGCGACCCCGGCTGCGAAGGCCAGTTCCCCATGGGCCCCGTCGGCTACATCCACACCAACCAGGTGAGCGGATCCGTCCCCCTCTACCGCTGCTACATCCCCTCCAACGGAGACCACCTCGTTTCCAGCGCCGCCGACTGCGAAGGCCACACCAGGGAGGCCGTGCTCGGCTACGCGTTCCCCTGAGCCCGCTCAGTGTGGCCTGGGCCAGGCCGGCGGTCCTCCGTGGTTCGCAGGGGACGGCCTTGGACGAGCCCGTGATCGGCCGTATGCCGTCCAGTGCTCCACCGGCCTCCGTACAGCCTCGGCCTGCCTCAGTCGATATCCGCAACGCCGAACAACAGGCGCAGGTTCTGGTCTTCATCGGTATCGCTCCACGTAAGGAGTCCCAGCCCTGGTCCGGCGTGCTGTCAGGCCATCCAGAAGAAGACCGCGGTCATCCGCTTGTCTTCCAGTGTGCTGCCCCAGTAACAGGTAGCGCTGTGAAGCATGTTGGCGGTGTAGAGCAGCAGCCGATTGTGGCGATGCGCTACGCGTACGTCCTCGGTGAAGGAGTCGGGCGGGACGAAGCGTGTGCCGAGGGCGTCGACCAGGTTGTTGTGTGGCGCGGTCACCATGTTTCCGCCGAGGCGCCCACCTGGCAGGTTCTGACGGTAGAAGCTCGTTCTGCAGTCCTTGGGCACCTGGGGGTTGAGGTAGAGCACAGCGGCGTAGCGGCACAGCGATCGCGAATCGGTGTGGGGTCGTGGCTCGCACTCGTCCTTGCCGACGACCTGGATGCAGTTGTGATTGTGGGTGCCGCCGCCTGGGGCGGTTGCCTGCCACAGTCGACGGGCGCCGGTGGCCTTCATGACGAGTCTTTCGACGTGGGCCAGTTCAGCTGGTTCGAGCCCGGGCATCGTGCGCAGACCGGGCCAGCTCTCGGGCTTGTGCGGATAGCCTTCGACCCAGTTGTCCTTGGTGAGGCAGCGCTCCCGGACGGCTTCGATGTCGGGCAGTGCGTTGTCCAGGACCCAGTAGTCCCGGCCGGGTGTGGGTTTCCGGTAGGGGAGGACGGGGAGCGACGGGGTCTTTGGGGGGTGTGGGGGCATGCCGCTGACCATACGGTCGGCCTGTGTCAGGGCTCTCCCGCGAAGGGGTCAATCTTCCGTCAACTCAGGCAGCCCCCGGGTGTCTGGTGTCGCCAAGCTTGCCGCGCAGGTCACGACCGCGCAGGCCCTCATCGGCTGCCCCGCAAATACATGAAAACGCTTTTCAGGAAGCTGTTTCGCTCCCGCGTTCACGGCACGTCCGGCAGCCCGGGGCCGGTGCAGTGCAGGTCCGCCTTCGGCGCCGTGCCGTGGACGAGATAGGCAGCCGCGGTGTCGTCCACGCAGGCGTTGCCCCGGCTGGCGAACACGCCGTGCGAGTAGTCGTTGTCGAGCGTGACCAGGCGCGAGCCGGGCAGTAGTTGGCGCAGTCGGCGTGCGCCTTCGATGGGGGTGACGGGGTCGTGCGCGGAGGCCACCAGCAGGACGGGTGGGGACTCGGGGCTGCCGAGCGGGGTGCGGTGGGCAGGCTGGTGGTGCCAGTAGGCGCAGGTGGATGCCTCCATGCCGGTCAGGACCGGCTGCGGGTCGAGCCGGCGGGTGCGGTGGATGTCCGCCAGGATCCGGTGAGGCGTGGGGGCGGGGGAGTCGGCGCACTTGACGACGCGGTTCGCTGCTTCGTAGTTGCGTGAGTCCGGGCTGTCGAAGGCGGTGGTGGGGCGGAGCCCGTCGGGGCGTCCGTCGTGCAGGTAGGCGCGCAGGCCGTCGGCCAGGCCGGCCCAGCGTTCGGTGCGGCCCAGTGCGCGGTAGACGGTGCGGTCGAACTCGGCGGGTCCGAAGCCGTCCACGGGGTGCCTGGTGAGTGCGTGGCGCACGCGCAGGTAGGCCCGGCGCGTGGCGGCTGCGTTCTCGCCGAGGCCGAAGCGTTCCGCGTGGGCGGCGGTCCAAGTGAAGAAGGTGTCGCGCTGCCGCAGCAGTGCGCGGCTCTGGGTGACGTCGAAGTCGTACCAGTCCCACGGGCCCACGACACTGTCGAGCACCATGCGACCTACGCGGTGCGGGAAGCGCGCGGCGTACGCGGCGCCGAGGTAGCTGCCGTAGGAGACGCCGAGGAAGCTCGTCCGGCCTTCGCCGAGTGCGGCGCGGATGGCGTCCATGTCCCGCGCGGTCTGTTCTGTCGACAGGTGGGGCAGCGTGTCGCCGGCGCCCGCGGCGCAGTCGTCGGCCATGTTTCGTAGCGAGGTGAGGTAGTTCTTCTCCGCCGGCCTGTCCACGGGTACGGGGTTCGTGCCCGGGCTGGTGAAGAGGCCGCCCATCCGGCCGCAGTTCGCGGGGGCGCTCTGTCCGACGCCACGGGGGTCAAAGCCGATGATGTCGTACGCCCGCCGCACGCTATCCGGGAGCTTGGCCCGCTTCGTGACCGCGTAGGAGAGTCCGGAGCCGCCCGGTCCTCCCGGGTTCACCAGCAGGATGCCGCGCCGCTCGGCGCGGGAGCCCGATGAGCGTATCCGTGAGACGGCCACCTCGATGTGCGGCCCCCGCGGATGGTTCCAGTCGAGCGGGACCCGCAGCCGCCCGCACTCGACATGATCCGGGGCCGGCGGGTTCGGCAGGGAGTCAGGGCATGCGCCGAAGCGTAGCGGGGGAGTCGGGGTGGCGGCCTGGATCGGGCCGACGGGGAGGAGGGTGGCGGCAGTCAGCAACGCGCACAGCACGGCGGTGCGGCGTAGGGGAGGGGTCACGGGGGCCTTCCGAGGGGCTCGGCGAACAAGGGGGCGGCAAAAGCCTGCCCCCAAGATGACAATGAAAATGATTATCGTTAACGTGTGCCTCGGGCAAACCCGCTCCCCGCGTCTGGAGGGGCACTCGGCTGCCCCGTACCCGAAGTCCAAGCCCGGAAGGGGAGTTGTGGCTCATCTGCTGGTGGTCGAGAGCTGGGTCGGAGCGATGAGCCGACTACTGCCGCGGGCGATACGGGAGGGCGGGCACACGTTCACCTTCCTCACCCGCGACCTGCACCACTATCTGCGCTCCGCGCCCGAGGGGACGGCGCACCCGCTGCTCGGGGCCCGCAACGTCATCACCGCCGAGACCAACGACACCGAAGCCCTGCTGTCCGAAGTTGAGCGCCTGCATGCGGTGTGGGGGTTCGACGGGGTGATCACGTCCTGCGACTACTACCTGCCGACCGTGGCGCGGATCGCCGGGCGGCTCGGCCTGCCGGGCCCCGGGCCCGAAGCGGTCGAGATCGCCTGCCGTAAGGACGCCACCCGCCGTGTGCTCGCCGATGCCGGAGTGCCCGGCCCGCGCTTCGCCGTACACGAGGAGTGGGCCGACATCGCGTGCGCCGCCCGGGAGATCGGTTACCCACTGGTGGCCAAGCCCGTCGACCTGTGCGCCGGCATGTACGTACGGCGTGTGGATGACGAGGCCCAACTCGCCGACGCCTACCGGACGTTCGCGGACGTCCCGGTCAATGTGCGCGGACAGCGGCGTGCGCCCGTGGTCCTGCTCGAAGCGCTGCTGGACGGTCCCGAGGTGAGTGTCGAGACCGTCTCGTGTGCAGGAACGGTCCACGTGGTCGGCGTGACCGACAAGAGCATCGGCGGGGCGCCCGCGTTCATCGAGACCGGCCATATGTTCCCCGCAGCCCTGACGGCCGCCGACGCCGAGGCCGCCGAACGGACCGCGCTGCACGCCCTGAAGGCCCTCGGGCTCGTCGACGGCGTCGTGGCGCACACCGAGATCAAGCTGACTGCCGACGGGCCGCGCGTGGTCGAGGTCAACCCACGTCCCGCCGGTAATCGCATCACCGAACTGATCCGTCACGTCACCGGCATCGACCTCACGGCGGCCTTCGTCGAGGTCGCGCTGGGCCGCCAACCCGAGTTGCGGCGCACGGAGACCGGACTGCGCAGCGCCGCCATCGGATTTCTGGTGCCGCAGGCCGCCGGCACGCTCGAAGCGCTGGACGGCGGCGAACTGCGGGACGCACCCGGCGTGCTTGAGGTGCAGCTCGCCGACCCCGGCAAGGTGGTGCAGGCGGCGGGCAGCAACAACGAGTACCTCGGGCACGTCATGGCAGGTGACGCCGACGGGCCAGGGGCCCGCGACCGCGTCGAGGCCCTGCTGGCCGGGCTGCGCGCGGGACTGGTGATCCGATGACCGCCGTCACCGGCGCGGCCGGCGCGGTGGCGTACGAGACGTGCCGGACGTACGCCGACCTCGTGGACCGCGTCCGCGCGGGCGGGCTGGGCACCGACCCGGCTACCCAGCGGATCACCGTGGCCTTCACCACCCGGCAGGCCGTACGCCACGACGGGCGCGGCACCGGTTACCGTAACGAAGTACTCAGCCTGCGCCTGGCCGAGGCCGTCGGCTCCTGTGCGGTCGAGCCCGGCACCCTGCCCGACAGCGCGCTCGACGACTGCGTGGGCGCGGACGTGGCCCGGCTTCTGGAGCATCCGCTGCTGCCGGTGCGAGTGGCCGCTCTGGACGCCTATCTGATGCACGTCACCCCACACGGCCCGGAGAGCGGGGCGCGTCCCTTCCCGCTGCCCGCCGGGTCGTCGCTGGAGAAGTCCCGGGTGCGGGCGAAGGCGGTTGCCGAGCTGATCGACCTGCCGCCCGGGGCCACCGTGCTGGTGATCGGAGTCGTCAACTCCCTTCTCGAGGCGCTGCGTGGACGCGGCCTCCGGTACGTGCCGTGCGACCTCAAGGGCGGCGTCACGGAGTGGGGTGAGCCGGTCGTCACCGATGCGCTCGCGGCGGCCGGCCGCTGCGATGCGCTGCTCGTCTCCGGAATGACACTGGGCAACGGCACCTTCGAACCGCTTCGACGGCACGCGCAGCAGCACAACAAGCAGCTGGTGATGTTCGCGCAGACCGGCAGCGCCGTGCTGCCCCGCTTCCTCGGCCAGGGCGTGAGCGCGGTGTGCGCCGAGCCGTACCCCTTCTTCTGGCTCGACGGCGGCGCCGGAGTCGTCCACCGCTACCGGGGACCGCACGGCAACTCCTGTCAGGGAGGCCACATATGACCGCGACCGCGGTCCGCCCCACCGCCCGCCCGGAGCTGCTCGCCCTGCTCGGCCGTACGCCACTGGTGCGCATCACCGCTGATCTGCCGGACCCCCACCCCGGATTCTGGGCCAAGCTCGAAGGGCTCGCAGCCGGCGGCATGAAGGCCCGGGCTGCCGTGTCGATGCTCAGGGGCGCCCGCGAGCGCGGCGAACTGCGTCCCGGCGCACCGGTGGTGGAGTCCACCTCCGGCACCCTCGGCATCGGCCTGGCCTTCGCCGGGCAGGCCCTCGGCCACCCGGTCGTGCTGGTCGGCGACCGGGAACTGGAGCCGGCCATGCAGCAGTTGCTGTGTGTCCACGGCGTTCGCCTCGAACTCGTCAACCGGCCGGCCCCCGAGGGCGGCTGGCAGGCCGCCCGCCTCGCCCGGCTGCGTGAGCTGCTCGCCGTGCTGCCCGACGCCTACTGGCCCGACCAGTACAACAACCCTGACAACACCGCCGGTTACTCCTCACTGGCCGCCGAACTCACGGCCCAGCTCGACCACCTCGACGTCCTGGTGTGCAGCGTCGGTACCGGCGGCCACAGCGCGGGGATCATCGCTCCCCTGCGGCGGCAGTGGCCTGCCCTGCGCCTCATCGGCGTCGACGCAACCGGTTCCACGATCTTCGGGCAGCCCGCCCGCCCCCGGCTGATGCGCGGACTGGGCAGCAGCATCCACCCGCGCAACGTCGCCTACGACGCCTTCGACGAGGTCCACTGGGTCGGCCCGGCCGAGGCCGTGGAGAGCTGCCGGCGGCTTGCCCGGGGCAGCTTCGTCAGCGGCGGCTGGAGCACCGGTGCGGTCGCCCGCGTCGCCGCCTGGGCGGCCCGCGTCCACCCCGGGACGGAGGTCGCCACCGTCTTCCCCGACGGCCCGCACCGCTACCTCGGCACCGTCTACGACGACGACTTCACCGCCGCGCACGGCCTCGCCCCCTCCGCCGCGGCCGCCCGACCCGTCGAGATACCGCACCCCCGGGCGACCGAGGCCGCCGGGTGGGTCCGCTGCACCCGCGTCACCGACCCGCTCCGGGCCCCCGACTCCCTGCACCCTTCGGAAGAGAGACTGTGAAGGCCACCCAGCGCACCGTACGCCTCGACCTCGCCGAGCCGTTGCGCATCTCCCGCTCCACCATGGCCGCCCGCGACGCCGTGTGGCTGACCGTCGAACACGACGGGCTGCGCGGCCACGGCGAGGCCGTCACCAGCGTCTACTACGGCCTCGACGCCGACACCCTCGAACGGCTCCTCGCGGCCGTCGCCACCGACCTCCGGCGCTTCCGTGACCCCGAAGGCGCGCTGGATGCCCTGCGGGCGGGCGAACTGGCGGGGGAGGACACCCCGCCGGCCGTCACCGCCGCCGTCGAGTCCGCGCTCCTCGATCTCGCCGGCAAGCACGCCGGCAGCCCCGTCCACCGGCTCCTCGGCGCCGTCACCGCCCCGGTGGCCGCCACGGCCCGCACCATCGGCATCACCTCGCCGGTGCGGGCCGCGGCCGAGGCGCGATGCCTCACGGCGAGCGGCTTCGCGGTCATCAAGGTCAAGGCCGGGGCGCCCGACCCCGAGGAAGATGTGGAGCGGGTGCGCGTCATCCGTGACGCCGCGCCCCGGGCCAGGCTGCTCCTCGATCCCAACGGTGCCTGGACCACGGCCCAGGCCGACGCCCTGCTGCCCCGGTTCGCGGAACTGGGAGTCGAGGCCGTCGAACAGCCCCTCGCACCCGGCGATCCGGAGGCGCTCGGCGCGCTCGCCGCACGCTCATCACTGCCGGTCATCGCCGACGAGGACGCCGGGAGCCTGGAGGACGCCCGCCGCCTTGCCGGACGCGTGCACGGTGTCAACGTCAAGCTCGCCAAGTGCGGCGGTGTCCACGCGGCCCTGCGCATCGCAGAAGCGATCGAAGGCAGCGGCACCGCGCTGATGCTCGGCTGCCTCACCGCCAGCAGCCTCGGCCTGGCCCCCGCCGTCCACCTGGCCGACCGCGCCCGCTGGGCCGACCTCGACGGACACCTGCTGCTCGCTCACGACCCGTGGGCCGGGATCGGCGGCACGGACGGCTTCGTACGGGCAAGTGGCCTGCCCGGCCTGGGCGTCCGGCGCAGCCCGGGGGAGGAGGCGGCGTGAAGATCTGGACCGAGATGCGCCGATTTCCCCTGGCCGTCCGCCTCCTGCTGGCCAACCAGCTCGGTGTCAACACCGGCTTCTACCTCCTCATCCCCTACCTCGCCACCCACCTCAGCCAGAACCTGGGCATGTCGGCGGCCGTCGTGGGGATCGTCCTCGGTGTCCGCAACCTCAGCCAGCAGGGCCTGTTCCTCATCGGCGGTTCCGCCTCCGACCGGCTCGGCGCGCGCGGCGTCATCATCGCCGGCTGCGCCCTGCGCACCGTAGGGTTCGCGCTGTTCGCGCTGGGCGACGGGCTGGCCGTATTGCTCGCCGCCTCCGTGCTCAGCGGGCTCGCCGGCGCCCTGTTCAACCCCGCCGTGCGTGCCTACCTCGCACAGGAGGCGGGGGAGCGCAAGGCCGAGGCGTTCGCCCTGTTCAACGTCTTCGCCACCACCGGCGCGTTGATCGGTCCGCTGCTGGGCAGCGCACTGCTGTTCGTGGACTTCCGCACGTCCGCGCTCACCGCCGCCGGCATCTTCGCCGTCCTCACCGTCGCCCAGGCCGTCGTCCTGCCCGCGCGCAAGGTGGAGCCGAGCGAGGGCGGCGTCCTCGCCGACTGGCGCGAGGTCCTCGGCAACCGCGCCTTCCTGGCCTTCGCGCTCGCCATGGTCGGCATGTTCACCCTGCAGAACCAGCTCTACCTGCTGCTGCCCGACGGAGCCCGGCGGACCACCGGCTGGGACGGCGCGGCGGGCCTCGTCTTCCTCGTCGGCACCGTCACCAACCTCACCCTGCAACTGCGCATCACACGTGCCCTCAAAGGCCGTGCTTCCAGGGCGTGTTGGATCTCCGTCGGGCTCGTGGTGATGGCGCTGGCCTTCCTGCCGCCGGCACTGGTGGCAGGCGGGTCCGGCGCCCCGGACGGCACCGCCGACGCGGTGCTGCGCACGCTGCCCGTCCTGCTCGGTGCCCTCCTGCTCTACCTCGGCGTCATGATCGCCCAGCCCTTCGTACTGGAGCTCATCCCCGGATTCGGCCGCACGGAGCTGACCGGCACCTACTACGGGATCTTCTACGTGGTCTCCGGCATCGCCGCCGCGGCCGGAAACACCGCCGTCGGCTGGGCCATGGACACCGGGGAACGCGGCGCCCCCTGGCTGCCCTGGGCGTGCTGCGCCCTGTTCGGCCTCGCCTCCGCGTGCGGCGTGGCCTGGCTGCACCGGCGCAACGCGCTGCCGACGACGCCGAAGCCGGCCCTGACGGTGGCGGCCTGAGGAAGGAGACGCCATGACCCGCACCGCCACCGAGGACATGCACAACCTGCTCACCGACCACCCCGAGCTGTACGAGGCCCGTTTCCCCGACGCCGACCGGCTGGCCGGCCGCTGGACGGAGGACTGCCTGCGGCGGTACGGCACCGGCCCGCGGGTGCTGGACATGGGCTGCGGCACCGGCCGTGACGCCGCCCACCTGCACGGCAGCGGCCGGACGGTGACCGGCGCCGACCTCTCCGAGGCGATGCTCAACCACGCCCGCGCCCACCACCCCGGGCCCGTGTACGTCCATGCCGACCTGCACGGATTCGACCTGGGCCACCGCGCATTCGACGCGGTCGTCTGTCTGGACAGCTCCTTGCTGTACTGCCACACCGACGCACAGCTCGACGGTTTTCTGGCCTCCTGCCGTCGCGCGCTGACCCCGGGCGGCCTGCTCGTGGCGGAGATGCGTAACGGCGCCTACTTCCTGGGCCGTACCGACCTGCTCGACACCCCCACCGTCCACGAGTTCACCTGGCGCGGCACCGCCTACCGGTCCACCACCACGCTCACCGTGGACCGCACCGCCCAACTCCTGCGCCGAACCCGCGTATGGACCGCGGACGACGGGTCCCGGCCCGTCGAACAGCGCTCCGCATGGCGGCTGCTCTTCCCGCTGGAACTCCGCCGTCTCCTGGCGGGGCACGGCTTCGAGGTCCTCGACCTGCACGACGGTCCGGGCCCGCGCACCGAGCCGCCCTGGCGAGAAGGCATGGCCCCGGGAGAGACGACGGACGCCGACCGGCTGCACGTCGTCGCCCGGCTCATCGAGCAGGCACCGTGACCCACCCCCACCATGAGGACACTCGCATGAACGAAGAAACCACCCGCCACCTCGGCTTCCCTGCCGAACAGCCCTTCCCGGGCCTGCGTCGCCGCGGTTTCCTTGCCGCCACGGGCGCCGCCTCGCTCGGCGCACTCGCGCTCACCGGCTGCGGCGGCCCCGGCTCCGACGACGGCACGGCCAAGGGCGACGGCCGGCCCCGACGGGGCGGCCGGCTACGCGCCGCCTTCGCCGGAGGTGGCGCGAGCGAGACCCTCGACCCCCACCTGGCCAACCTCTTCGCCGATGTCGCCCGTGCCAAGGCGCTCTTCGACAAGCTCGCCGACTACGGCGCCGACCTGTCCGCGCACCCCCGCCTCGCCGAGAAGTGGCAGGCGAACAAGACCCTGGACCGCTGGCAGGTCACCCTGCGCAAGGCCACCTTTCACCACGGTAAGCCGGTCACCGCCCAGGACGTCCTGTACAGCTACCGCCGGATCGCCGACCCGGAGAAGGGGTTCCGCGCCAAGGCGTCCCTGGAACCCATCGATCTCGATGCGAGCCGCGCCATCGGCAAGCGGAGCATCGATTTCGTCCTCAAGCGCCCCACCGCCGAATTCCCCAACATCCTGGCGGCATTCGGCGCGTACATCGTCCCCGAGAACACGACCGCGTTTGACAGGAATGCGATCGGCTCCGGCCCCTTCCGCTTCGTTTCCTTCACCCCCGGCCGCTCGGCCGTCTTCCGCCGCTACGACGACTACTGGGAGGGCGCCCCGCACCTCGACGAGATCGAATTCGTCGTCGCCAACGAGGAGTCCGCACGCGTCAACGCACTCCTCGGCGGACAGGTCGAGTACGCCCACGAACTCGACCCGACCACCGCCCGCGCGCACGAAGGCAAGGGCCAGATTGAGATCGTCCGGCTGCGCAACAGCGCCATGCAGGGCTTCGCGATGAAGACCGACCGGGCCCCGTTCGACGACAAGCGGGTGCGCCAGGCGTTCTTCCTCATCGCCGACCGGAAGGAGCTCGTCGCCGGCGCCCTGTCCGGGGCCGGCGAGATCGGCAACGACCTGTTCGGCAAGGGCTACGAGTACTACGCCGACGGCCTCCCTCAGCGCGAGCAGGACCTGGGCCGTGCCCGTGCCCTGCTGAAGCAGGCCGGCGCCGAGAGGCTCAAGGTCACCCTCGACACCTCGGCCGTCGCCGCCGGATTCACCGAGGCCGCCAGCATCTTCCGCGACCAGGCAGCCAAGGCGGGCGTGACCATCGACGTCAAGACGGGCAGCAAGGACACGTACTGGAGCGACATCCTCGACTCCGGCACCCTGTGCTGCTACCGCTCCGGAGCCATGCCCATCGAGGCCCACCTCTCCCAACGGCTGCTGACCGACTCCACCACCAACGCCACCAAGTGGCACCACAAGGACTTCGACGCCCTCTACCAGCAGGCGCAGTCCACCCCCGACACCAAGGCCCGCGCAGCCGTCTACGCGCGCATGCAGCGCCGCCTGTACACCGAAGGCGGCTTCCTGATCTGGGGCTTCGCCGACTGGATCCTGGGAACGGCGCGCACGGTGACGGGGGTTGACCGGAAGGCGCCCGCCAACACGCTCGACTGGGCCCGGTTCGACAAGGTGTGGCTGGCGTGACGGGACTGCGCTCCTTCGTCGCCCGGCGGCTGCTCCTCGGAGTCGCACAGACCGTGGCCGTGGTGCTGCTGGTCTTCGCGCTCACCGAGGCGCTGCCCGGCGACGCCGCCGTCGCCCTCGCCGGCGACCAGCCCGACCCCGCCCGTATCGCGGCCCTCCGCGAGGCCATGCACCTCGACCGGCCGGCGTACGAGCGGCTGGCCGAGTGGGCCGCGGGCCTGCTGCACGGCGACTTCGGCACCTCCGTGACCTCCGGACGGCCCGTCAGCCAGTTCCTGGCCGACGGCTTCGGGCCCACCCTGCTGATGGCCGCCCTCACCGTGGCACTGCTCGTCCCGGCCGGCTTCGGCCTGGGCGTACTGGCCGCCCGTCACGAAGGGCGACTCGTCGACCGGCTGATCAGTTCGCTGACGCTCGCGGTCTACGCGGTGCCCGAATTCGCCCTCGGTGTGCTGCTGGTGACCGTCTTCGCCCTCCGCCTGGGCTGGCTCCCACCCACCGCGGTCGGCTACGGCACCGACCTGCTCGCGCACCCCGCAGCGCTGCTCCTGCCCCTCCTCGTACTGCTCTCCCGCCCCGTGTGCTCGCTGGGCCGCCTGGTCCGCGCCGGCATGGTCGACGCCCTGGCCGCGCCGTACGCGGTGCATGCCCGCCGCTACGGCGTAGGCGGCGCCCGCGTCCGCTACGCCCACGCCCTGCCCAACGCCCTCGCCCCGGCCGTCCAGCAACTCGCCCGCACCCTCGACTGGCTGCTGTGCGGCGTCATCGTCGTGGAGGCCCTCTTCGTGATCCCCGGGCTCGGCACCGTCCTGCTCAATGCCGTCGCCGAACGCGACGTACCGGTGGTGCAGGGCCTCGCCGTGGTGTTCGGCGTCCTGACCGTCGTGCTCAACCTCTGCGCCGACCTGATCGCCCACCGACTCGCGCCCCGGGCGGGGGTGGCCGCGTGACCCCCGCGCCGTCCACGCGAGTATCCGGTTCCTGCGCCGTCGTACGGCCGCGCCGCGCGGGCCGCTACGCCCTGGGGCTCGCCGTCATCTCCGTACCCCTCGTCCTCGCCGTCCTGGGACCGGTGTTTGCGGGTGATCCGGGCACGCGGGCCGCGTCCTTCACCCTCGGCGACGGACACTGGTTCGGCACCGACTTCGTGGGCCGTGACGTGGGGCGTCAGGTCCTGCTCGGCGGCCGGCCGGTGGTGCTGACCGCGCTCGCCGCGACGGCCCTGGCCTACCTCGTGGCGCTGCCCCTGGGCCTCATCGCCGCGCTCAGCCACCGCCGCTGGCTGGAGGAAACACTGATGCGGCCGCTGGACGTGGTGCTGGCGGTGCCGTCCCTGCTGCTGATCCTTCTGGTGGCATCCGTGCTCACACCGGGTGCCGTCGGGCTCGCCCTGCTCGTCGCGTTGGTCAACGTCCCGGACGCGGCGCGGATCGTGCGCGCGGCCGCCGCCGAGGCCGCGGCGCGCCCCGCGGTCGAGGCGCTGCGCATGCAGGGCGAGACGTGGTGGCGCACGGCCGTCGGTTATGTCGGCCGCTCGATCCTGCGCACGCTGGCCGCCGACGCCGGCACCCGGCTCACCGGCGTGCTGTACCTCGTGGCCACTGCTGCGTTCCTGGGCGTCGGCGTCGCGCCGGACGCCGCCGACTGGGCGGTGATGGTGGACCGCAACCGCACCGGACTGCTCGTGCAGCCCTGGGCCGTGGTGGTGCCCGCGCTGCTGATCGTCGCGCTGACCACGGGCAGCAACCTGCTCTGCGACGCGGCACTCCACAAGCCCGGCCGGCGCCGGGGAGAGAGGGAACCACGGCCGTGACCGAACGGAACGATACGACTGCACCGGCGGGCGCAGGCACCGGTGCCGGGCCGGCCCCTGTCGCGGAGATCCGTGACCTGTGTGTGGAGATCGACGGGCGGGTGATCGTGGACGGCGTGCAGTTGCGGGCTCTGCCGGGCAAGGTGACGGCGCTGGTCGGAGCCTCCGGCAGCGGAAAGACCACCACGGGCCTCGCCCTGCTCGGCGCGTACCCCTCGGGTGCCCGGGTCACCGGCGACGTCCGCGTGGCGGCGGACGGCCCGGTCGGCTACGTGCCCCAGCATCCGGCATCCGTGCTCAACCCCGCCCGCCGGGTCTCGGCGCTGCTGAACGACATCGCCCGCACCCAGGTGCGCGAGCTGCCCCGCAGCCGGCGCCGGGCGGCCGTCCGCGAACGCATCCTGCGGGCTCTGTCGGACGCCCAGCTCGCGGACGGCGAGGCGGTGTTGTCGCGCTATCCGCACCAGCTGTCCGGCGGCCAGCAGCAGCGCGTCGTCCTCGCGCAGGCGCTGCTGCTCGGTGCCCGCGTCATCGTCGCCGACGAACCCACCACCGGCCAGGACGCGCTGACCAAGAGCCGCATCGTCGACCAGCTGGCAGCGCTGGCGGCCCGCGGCATCGCGGTCGTGCTGCTCAGCCACGACCTCGATGTGGTGCGCGCACTCGCCGACGAGGTCCTCGTCATGCGGGCGGGCCGGGTCGTGGAATCGGGCCCGGTCCAGCGGCTGTGGCTCGCACCGCGTCATGAGTGGACCCGACAACTGCTCGGTGCCCGGCCGTTGCCGACCGGGCACAGGCCTCCGCCGGACACCGGACCGGCTGTCCTGCACGTACGCCATCTCACCGCGCGCCACCGCGGTGGCACCCTCGGTGCCACTGTGGTGCTGCGAACCCCGGAACTCGCCCTGCGCCCTGGTGAGTCGCTGGCCGTCGTCGGCCGTTCAGGCAGCGGTAAGACCACCCTCGCCCGCTGTCTGGCCGGCCTCCACCGCGACCACGACGGCCAGGTCCATCTCGACGGCACCCCACTGCCGCGCAGCGTACGGCAGCGCAGCCGCGCCCAGTTGGCGGCTGTGCAGTACGTCTTCCAGGACGCGCGGGCCGCCTTCGACGAGCACCGCCCCGTCCTTGACCAGGTCACCCGCACCGCGGTACGTCTGCGCGGCACCGACCGTCGGTCAGCCGCTCAGGAGGCCCTGACGACACTGACCCGCCTCGGCCTCCGGTCCGAAACGCCCCACCGCCTCCCCGCGGAGCTCTCCGGCGGCGAACTCCAGCGGGCGGCCCTGGCACGCGCCCTGTTGGCCCGGCCCCGGGTGCTGATCTGCGACGAGATCACCTCCGGTCTCGACTCGGTCACGCGCCGCGGCATCCTCGACGCCCTCGCGGATCTGCTCCGCGACCGTTCGGACATGTCCCTCATGCTGATCACCCACGACCTGGAGACCGCACGTCTGGCCCACCGCATCGCCGTACTGGACGCGGGCGAGCTGGTCGAACAGGGCCCGGCTCACCGGATACTGACCGAGCCACGACACCCGTTCACCGTCTCACTCATGGAGACGAAGGCGTGTCTGGCGGCGGGGACTGCCCCGCCGGGAACCTGGTGAAGCCCACCGCCGAGGTCACGCGCATCGAAAATCAGGCGGCGTCCGGCAGTGCCAGCCATTCCTGCCAGGACAGGTCCCGACCGACGAAGCATGGACGCTCGAAGGGCCACTCGTAAGTGATCCACCGCGGCACCAAGGCGTCGAGGGCGTGCTCGAGCGCGGTTCCCACACGGTCGTCCACGACCCACCAGGAAATCTCCGCGTCGAAGCCCACCTTGCGCGCCGGGTCGATGTAGACGCAGCCGAGCAGGGCGGTGCCCGCGTCGTCGAACAGGGCGCCGCCGCGGCGGGATCGGGGCCCGCAAGGACCGCAAGGCGGCCGGGGGCGCCACGCCCGACGCCTTGCCGAGCTCTTCGCCCGGTCGGCCATCGGCGCCTGCGTGCGGCGCGAGGGACGGGAGAAGTTGGTCACCTCGGGCGATCTGGTCCCCGGCGACATCGTCTGTCTGGGGCCCGAGGATGTCGTGCCCGCGGACTGCCGGCTGCTGGAGGCGGAAGGCTTCGAGGTCGACGAGTCCTCCCTCACGGGGGGATCCCTGGCCGTGAGCAAGGATCCCGCGCCGGTGGTCGCCGCACACCTCACCGGACGCCGCTCGATGCTCTATGAGGGCACGGCCGTCTCCGCCGGCCGGGCCGTCGCCGTCGTCGTGGCGACCGGCTTGGCCACGGAAGCAGGACGCAGTCTCGCCACCGCCCGCCAGGCCGCACCGGCAACCGGCGTGGAGGCCCGGCTTTCCGCACTCACCCACGCCAGCATGCCCATCGCCCTGGGGTCCGCCGGCGCGGTCGCCCTCTCCGGGCTCCTTCACGGCCGCCCCCTGACCGACAATCTGGCCTCGGCGGTCAACCTGGCCGTCGCCTCCGTACCCGACGGCCTGCCCTTCCTCGTCAACGCCGCCCAGCTCGCCGCCGCACGCCGCCTGGCCGACCGCGGCGCCCTCGTACGCAACCCCCGCACCATCGAGGCACTGGGCCGCGCCGACGTCCTCTGCTTCGACAAGACCGGCACCCTGACCGAAGGAACCCTGGAGCTCTCCCGCGTCAGCGATGGCGAGCGCACCATCGCCCTCGACCTTCTCGACACCCCCCCGCAAGGAAGTCCTCGCCGCGGCACTGCGGGCCACGCCGCCCGCCCGCCAGTCCGAACCGATGGCCCACCGGACCGACCGGGCGATCGCCGACGGCGCTCACCGGGCGAAGATCACCACCCGCACCGGCGCGCCCCGTTGGCGGCGCACCGACGCCCTTGCCTTCGAGCCGGCCAGGGCGTACCACGCCACCGTCGGCCACACCGGCCGCGGTGCCCTGCTCAGCGTCAAGGGAGCACCCGAAAACGTCATCAGCCGATGCACCGGGCGCAGGCAGCCGGGCGAGCCGGTGACCCTCGACGCTTCAGCCAGGCGCGCCCTTGCTGAAGCGGCCGAGGAACTCGCTGCAGCCGGCCAATGCGTCCTGGCCGTGGCGGAACGCAGCATGAAGATCGGCGAGGACCTCACCGACGAAGCCGTACAAGGCCTTGAGTTCCTCGGGTTCCTCACGCTGGGCGACCCGGTGCGCGACAGCGCCGCGCCCGCGACGGCACGCCTGCGCGAGGCCGGCGTGCACACCGTCATGCTCACCGGCGACCACCCTGCCACCGCCGACGCCATCGCCTCCGCCCTCAGCGAGCAGGGCGCAGAGCCGAAGGTGTGCACCGGGACGGAGATCGACGTACTCGACGACGACGCACTGGACGAACTGCTGCCCACCGTCGATGTCATCGCTCGCTGCAGCCCCAGCCGCAAGGTCAGCATCGTGCAGGCTTACCAGCGCATCGGCAGAGTCGTGGTCATGACCGGCGACGGAGCCAACGACGCTCCCGCCATCCGACTCGCCGACGTCGGCATCGCACTCGGGCGCCGCGGCACCCCTGCCGCGACCGCGGCCGCGGACCTGGTCGTCACCGACGACCGGCTGGAGACCATCGTCTCCGCCCTCATGGAAGGCCGCGCCATGTGGACCACCGTCCGCGCGGCACTCGCCATTCTCATCGGCGGGAACCTCGGCGAGGTCACCTTCAGCGTGCTTGCCTCCGCGCTCACCGGCACCACCCCGCTGAACGCACGTCAGATCATGATCGTGAACATCCTCACCGACCTCGCCCCCTCCCTCGCCATCGCGGTCCGCGAGCCGTCCGGCCAGACCGGCGAGCGCCTCCTCGCCGAAGGCCCCCACCGCTCCCTGGGCACCGCCCTCACCCGAGAGATGCTGCTGCGAGGCGTCATCACCGCCCTCGGCGCGGGCCTGGCCTGGCCAGCAGCCCGCCTCACGGGCCGCGGCCGGCGCGCATCGACCGTCGCCCTCGCCGCAGTCGTCGGCACCCAACTCGCCCAGACCCTCAGCACCGGCGGCACCGACCGCAACGTCCTGGTGGCCGGACTCGGCTCCGCAGCCGTCCTCGCCGCCATCATCCAGACCCCCGGTATCAGCCAGTTCTTCGGCTGCACCCCGCTCGGGCCGGTCGCTTGGAGCATCGCCCTGGGCGCGATCATCACCGCCCCTCTCCTCGGCCACTTCCTCGCACCTCTGATCACCGCACGCCTCGCACGGGCCACCGAGAAGTGACCCACAGAATCGGCAACGCGGTGACACCCACCGTGCGGCGAAATCCACGGCATCAATGGCTGACGCCCTACACGCCCCGGCACAACGGCAAAGTGTGCGGCGAGTGTGGCTTCCACGGGTGATGACGAAGCGCTCGAACGTCGTGAAGGCGACGCCGGACGGGGCGCTGGGGGATCGTGAAGATGCGGAGCCGACACCATGGGGGGACGATGCTGGTCGCCGACGAACTCACCGCGGGAGAGCGGCAGTTGGCGCAAAGGCGACCCATGGACTGACCGCCGACCTACGCGGCAGCGAGGCTCTGTGTGCCCCAGGACGCGGCGCCTCATGGGGGCCGGATCGGACGATCCGAGCCGAGTTGGGTGGCCCAGCTGTTGACCGACTCCGACGCGCGCGCCCCGCTTCGCCTGCTCGGCGCGCGCATCACGAGCCCGTTGGTTTTGGAAGGGGCCGCTCTCGACCGCCGGCTGTGGCTGACGGGAATGGTCCGGATTTTGTCCTCGGCGAGACGGGCCTGGTCAGCTGTTTCCGCCGCACCCCTCGGCTCGTGGACTCTCCAGCGGATGTGGTGGCCGGCCCAGTGCTACGGCGAGGTGGGCAGGTGCGGGGAGCGGAGGACGAGCAGGGTGATCTCGCTGGGGGCGAAGACGCGGAACGGCGGGCCCCAGAAGCCGGTGCCGCGGCTGGTGTAGAGGAGGGTGCGGGTGCCGTGGTGGCTGAGCCCGGCGAGGGCGGGCTGGTCGATGCGGACCAGGTGGTGGAAGGGCCAGATCTGGCCGCCGTGGGTGTGGCCGGAGAGCTGGAGGTCGATGCCGTCGGCTGCCGCCCGGTCGACGAACTTGGGCTGGTGTGCCAGGAGCAGGACGGGCAGGTCAGGGCCGGCGCCTTCCAAGGCTCCGGCGAGGTGGGCGCGGTGGCCTGCCAGGCCGGAGGACTCGGCGGTGACGTCATCCACGCCGGCGACCACGAGGGTGTTGCCTCCGCGTTCGAGCAGCAGGTGGCGGTTGCGGAGCGGCTCCCAGCCCAGCTCGTCCATCAGGTCGACCCAGCCCTGGGCCTCGCTGTAGTACTCGTGGTTACCGGTGACGTATACCCGGGCCCGGGTGGCCCGCACGGTACCGAGTGGGACGGCCTGGGCGCGGCGGCGTTCGGCCGTGCCGTCCGCGATGTCGCCGGTGTGGCAGACCAGGTCGGCTTCCAGAGCGTTCACCGTCTCGCATACCCGTGCCGACCAGCGAGCGCGATCGAGTGGGCCGTAGTGGGTGTCGGTGATGAGGACGACGCGGAGGCCGTCCAACCCGGCTCCCAGTCGCGGGAGTTGCACGTCGAGTCGGCGCACGCGTGGTACGCGGCGTGCCTCGGCGTACCCCCAGGCGAGCAGTACGGCGGTCACGCCGAGGGCGGCCCACGTGACGATTCGGGCCCGGTCCTGGCTCGCGCCGACGCCGGCCACGGTCAGGGCGAGCCGCAAGAGAACCCCGATCAGAACGGACCAGGTGAACAGCACCCAGCTGGCGCCCAGCAGGGTGTCACCGATGATCGCCGCCCGGTCCTGCCGGCGCCGGCCGTGGCCGCGCATCATCGCGACCGGCATACTGACGAGGCCGAGGACGAACAGGGCGGTGCCGACCAGCGTGACGGGCAGCGGCCAGTGCTGGCCGCTGTGCAGGAGCACCCAGCAGGGCACGGCCCACAGCAGGACGGGGGCAACCAGGGGGAGGTAGCGCATCAGGCGGTGCAGTCGGTTCTGCCGCGGCGCTTGCGCTTCGCCCTCGGCGGGCCGGGCGTTGCTGGTGTCGGTCACTTTCCCCCCTGACCAGGCTGTTGTCTCGCGCACTGTATCCGGTCACCCTCGGGCCGGCCGGACGGGCGTTCAGGGGTGCGGCCCCGTGGGGCGAAGGGATCTCTGCGGGATGGCACATGCTGATCGATGCCGGCTACCCGATCGATGACGCTCAGGAGGAGATCACGCGCATTTGGACCATGGCCTTCGAGTTTGCCGCCGGCCTTGCCGACGCGGCGGGCGACAATCCTGCCAAGTTGGCGTGCCAGACCTCCCGGCTGTCGTTGGTGCACCGAGCGCGCCCTCGGGGAGAGCCCGCGAGTTCGGCCGGCTCAAGTGCTCCGGCCGGATCCCCGCCCGCGGCGCCGACGCCCCCTGCCCCCACCCCACGGCACCCCCACCGCGCAGGCCTCTCTGCTGGGGAGTCGGGCGTCAGGTGGGTGGCCCATTCGCCCTACGTGTGCCGGTCGCCGACCAGAGATCCGTACGCCGCGTCGCCGCCCGTCAGGGCCGTGCTCAGGGCGCTGCGTCGATGGATGCCCAACTTGCGGTAGCTGTGCGTCAGATGGGTCTCCACGGTACGGCGGGCCAGGTGGAGCAGATCCGCGATCTCCGCATTGGTGCGTCCCCCCGCGGCCAGTTCGGCGATACGGCGCTCGCTGTCGGTGAGCGAGGCGACACCGGTCCGCGTCGCCCGACGGCGCGCGCCGCCCTCCCGCAGCGCCTCCTCCGCCAGGTCCCGCAGCCGTACCGCGCCCAGGCGTTCGGCGAGCTCGGCCGCCTCCCGCAGGATGTCACGGGCCCGGGACGACTCGCCCGACGCGGTCAACTGACGGCCCAGGGCCAGCAGCGCCGCCACGATCTCCGGTCCTGCCGGACCGCTACGGAGCAGTCGTACCGCCTCCTGAGTCAGCTCCAGGCCCCGGCGCCCGCCGGTCGCGGTGCCGAGGACACGCAGTGCCCGGCCCACCGTGCGGGGCGTGTTCCACACCCGGGCCAGGCGCAGCTCTTCCTCGGCCAGGGCGAGCGCATCCCGTGGGACGCCCAGGGCCAGGTGGCACTCGGCGGCCGCCGTGCGCCACGGGGTGACGACCGGGCTGAACACCTCCCGGGCCGACTGGCGACGCCCGCACTCCAGGAAGTCGTGCAGGGCTCCCGCCAGGTCACCGTTCGCGGCGCGCAGCCCCCCGCGCGCGTACAGGAACCGGTTCAACTCCCAGGAATCCGGCGCCGTCCGCAGGTCGAAGGCCTCGGACAGACGTTCGGCCTCGGCGGTGCGGCCCGTCTCCACGAGTGCCGTGAGCGCGTGGGCATGGGCGTTGGTCGGGGTCGCGGCGGCGGGCAGCGGCTCGGCCAGGAGGCGCGGGTAATCGGCCCGTGCCGCGACGATGTCCTTACGGGTGTTGAGCAGCGACTCGTGCATGGGATGCAGGAAGTCGGGGCGCTGCCCGGCCAGACCGCGCTCCACCAGCCGTTCGGCCTCGTCGAGTTCGTCGGCCCACTGGGCGACCGCGGCGACCGTCCCCAGCAGGTACGGCTCGGACAGCGGGTCGGCCGGTTCCGCCAGCAGACCGCGCAGGCGCAGCATCGCCTCCTTCGCCGAGCTCAGACCCGCCGCGACCGCGTATTTCACCAGGTACGCGTGACCGGCCGTGCTGATCGATTCCGGCGAATGCTCGGCCACCTCGGCCAGCCGCTTGTACGCCTCCTGCCGCACCAGCTGGTCGTTGTCGGACAGTTGCAGGAATGCCTGCCGCAGGATGCGCACCAGGTCGGGACGGTCGGCGAGCGCGTCGTACAGCGAACGCAGCACCTCGACCCCTGCGCTGGTCCTGCCACGGCCGGTCAGCGCTGTCCCCAGGGCGACCGCGGCGCGCACCTGTTCCTGCGGCGGCCCCGGCAGCCGCAGCGCCTCGGTGAGCCTCAGGATGGCGGCCGAGGAGCCGGGCACCCCGTACTCCAGTGAGCCCAGTTCGGTCAGCAGGCGTTGTCTGCTCTCGTTGGAGAGGGGTTCGTCCAGAGCGCGGCGCAGGAAGGCCACTGCGTCCTCGATGTGCCCCTCACGTAACGCCAGTGAAGCGGCGTCCTGAAGCACCGGCAGTGCCCAGGGCGCGTCCACCACGTCGGTGAGCAGCAGTTGACGGGCGACAAGCTCGCTGCAGACACCGCGGTGCAGCATCGCCTCAGCGGTCGTCCGGTGCGCGGCGCGCCGCCGGGCCGCGGGCACGCCGGTGAGCATCTCGTCCCGCAGCAGCGGATGGGCGTAGCGGGGGCGGCCCATGCCGTCGGGGCGCAGCAGGCCGAGGCCGGTCATCGCGGTGATCCAGCCCGCGACCCGGGCCGGGTCGGCGCCGGAGAGTTCGGCGAGGACGGAGGGGACGTGGAGGACGCGGAACGCCGCGCTGCGGGCCGGTCCGTGGTCCCAGCCCTCGTCCAGGATCGCCAGCGTCCGCGCCACCTCCGCCGTGCCCGGCCCGGCGCAGTCCAGCCACCACTGCACGGCCGCCGAAAATGCTCCCGGGTACAGGGCGGCCGAGGTGTCCGGCACGACCGGGTGACCGTAGTCGGAGAGGTCGTCCAGCAGGGCGCGCAGCAGCAGGGGGTTGCCCGCGCTGGCCCGTACACAGTCCTCGGTCCAGGAGTCGTCGGCGTCCGGGAAGACCGATCGGACGGCTTCCGCCGCGGAGTTGTCGGACAGCCGGGTCAGGGTGTGCGTGGTGACCAGGGCGGGGGAGAGGCTGTGGGTGAGGCCCTGGGCGGGCGGGTCGACGTCGTACTGGCTGCGCTCGGTGGCCGCCAGGACGATCGGCAACCGGTCCAGGAGCCGCGCGGACTCCACCAGCCAGCGGCGGGACGCCGGGTCAGCCAGGTGCACATCGTCCACGGTGATCAGCAGCGGCGACTGCTCGGCGTACGCGCGCAGCACCCGTCGCAGCCCGACGCCGGTCGTCCGTTCATCGCCGTCCCATGACGGATCGGCGAACTCGATTGCCGGGCAGAAGAGTTGACGGACCGCAGCGAAGGGGATCGCGGAGTCGCCGGCGGAGCAGCGAGCGCGCAGCACCTGCATACCGCGGGCGGCGGCGTCCTCGGCGGCGGCCTCCAGGACCGTGGTGCGGCCCGTGCCGGTGGCACCGCGCAGCAGGACCAGTCGTCCGGTGCCCGCATGAGCGCGCTCGGTCGCGGTGGCCAGCAGCCGTGCCGCTTCCCGTAGTGCACATGCCGGTCGGGACATCCCTGCCTCCTTGTGTGGACGTCAGTGTCCTCACTCACGAGGACGCAGTGCGCCGGACATCGGTGGCGTGACCCGCACCGTGAGAAGAACCACCGTGGTCCCGCACTTGTGCGACGGAACCGGGATGTCGCTTTTGCCATCGCGTTCCCACTGTCGTGGTTCCGGCCGGCCGATCTCGTGGTCCGTGTTGTGGTGCTCCACGATTGCGCTGGTCACGAGCGTCACATGAGGGTAAACAGCCTCCGCTCGCCTCTGATCCCACAGAAGTGGCGGGGTCGTGGACAGGAGGCAGGTTGCTCAACTCAATCCGGATGACACAGGCCGGCACGGCAGACGGCACCGCCGTGCCGCCGGCTCGGGTTCCCGTGCCCGTGCAGCTTCCCCGGGTGGTGACACGACGTCAGCCGATGTGCTGGTTATGTCCGTCGTGCCTCGAAACGGCGTGGCAGCAGCATCGCGAGGACGCACACCGACTCCGCTCCGCCGTGTTGGCCGGTCGTCCCGGCAGCCGCCCCCAAGAGCCGCACCCGCCCCGCCGCCCGAAGTCGTACCCACCGGGAGCTAAACATGGCACCGAGCCGATGGCGGAGATCGTCATATGTGTGTCCTTGCTGCCAAAAGACACGGCGGGCCATGATGATCAGGTGACACAACGGCGCGTCGTCTTCCTTGTCTATCCGCGGTTTCAGGTGCTGGACCTGGCGGGGCCGCATGAGGTGTTCGCGCAGACGCAACGGTGGGTGCCCGAGGACGAGGGCTATGCCGTGGAGATCGTCGCGGGCCGGGCCGGAGCGGTGCGGGCCTGTCACGGAATCGACATCGCGGCCGGCAGTGGCGTCCAGCAGTGTGAGGGACCGCTGGACACGTTGGTGGTCGTCGGTGGACCGGGCGATCGGGAGGCGGTGGACGATGAAGAGCTGGTCGGCTGGGTCAGGGCGGCAGCCGGCCGGGCCCGGCGGGTCGCTTCCGTGTGTACGGGCGCGTTCCTGCTCGCGCGGGCCGGGCTGCTCGACGGACGGCGCGCGGTGACGCACTGGGCGGCCTGTGAGCGGCTGGCCCACGAGCACCCGGACGTCACGGTCACCCCGGACCAGATCTTCGTACACGACGGGGCGGTGTGGACCTCCGCCGGAATCACGGCGGGGATGGACCTGGCGCTCGCCATGGTCGAGGAGGACCACGGGCCCGAGGTCTCCCGGGCCGTCGCACGGATGCTGGTGATGTTCGTCCAACGCCCGGGTGGTCAAGCACAGTTCAGCACCCAGCTCGCCGCGCAGCGGCCCACGCGTCAGCCGCTGCGGGACGTTCAGGCATGGGTCACCGACCACCTCGCTGAGGACCTGACCGTCCGGGTGCTGGCCGAACGGGCCGGTATGAGCGAGCGCAACTTCACCCGGGTCTTCCGCGCCGAGACCGGACTGACCCCGGCCGCCTACGTGGAGACCGTCCGCATCGAGGCTGCCCGGGCGCTGCTGGAGACGACGGACACCACCATCGAGGCGATCGCCCGAGCCTGCGGCTTCGGCTTCGCCGAGACCCTGCACCGCCGCTTCAAGCGCACCCTGGGCGTCACACCGGGGCAGTACCGCCACCACTTCTCCAGGTCAGGGTGAAGGAGCGCCTGGGGCTTGCCGTCGCGGTGTGAAGCCCGAGTGCCACCGGCACGTCTTCCTGGGCGCCTTCGGGCAGTGCAGGTTGTGGAGCACCGTTGGCCCTCCGCCGACCCGGGCGCCGACCTGGTCCTGGGACTGCACTTTCCACGGCCGGACCTGGCACGAACAGCACAGGGAGCGCACGTTCCGGGTCAGCGACGCGGTACACCACGACCTCGGTCTCCTCCTGCCGAGCACACCGCCCCCCTTTCTTCCCGTCCCCCGTCCCGACACACCGCTGATCGGAGCAGTCTCGATGAACGACACCGCCTCGGCAGAGTTCTCCCCGCCCCGGAAGGCAACGGCGGGTGGGCATCCATGGGACGGCAGGTCGAAGGCGGCTGACCACGCGCCGGGCCCGGCCCCGGCCGAGCCCTTGGCGGTGTGCGGCGACGCAGTCAACGGCTACGGCTGAGGAGCCAGGTCGGTATGAGTCCCGTTCCACTTTGCAAGCCGGACCACACAGCCTGGCTGATCTCACAGAAGCAGGTTATGCATGGCAGTTTCAGGTTACGACGGCAGCGGCGTAGCGGCAGCGCCCTTCCGGGTGCTCGGGCCGCTTGAGGTGAGCGGCGAGCTGGGGGCCGTATCCGTGGCACCGGGGCGTCAAGAGATCGTCCTCGGGGCGCTGGTGCTCGAACTGAACCGGGTGGTGGAGACGGCCCGCCTGGTGGATGTCCTGTGGGCCCACGATCCGCCGAAGACCGCACGCGCCCAGGTGCAGATCTGCATCTCCCGACTCCGCAAGGCGCTTTCGGACGGGGGAGTCGACGCCACGATCGAGACCCGAGCCGGCGGGTACGTCCTGAGGGCGCCGGAGGATGCGACCGATGTCGGCACCTTCCGTCGCCTGGTCACAGAGGCGCACGCGCTGGCCCGAGATGGTCTGAAGATGCCTGCGGTGGAAACGCTGCGCTCGGCGATCAGCCTGTGGCGGGGGCGGTGCCTGGCCGGGGTACCGAGCGAAGTCCTGGCCGGTACGGCAGCGCAGTGGGACGAGAGGCGCCTGGAAGCGGTGGAGACCTGCATGCGGCTGTTGTTGGAACTGGGCCGTCACGAGCACCTGGTCGGCGAGCTGATGCAACTTGTCGCCAGCCATCCGCTGCGTGAGCGGCTGCGCGGGCACCTCATGGTGGCGTTGTACCGTTCGGGCCGGCAGGCGGAGGCTCTGGAGGCCTACCACCAGGGCCGCGCGATTCTCAGCGAAGAACTGGGTCTGGACCCAGGAAGGGAACTGCGTGATCTGGCGCAAGCAATCCTGACCGACGACGCCGACCTGGCACTGGCCGAACCGGCCGAACCGGGTTCTCTCGTGGCGGCGCCGGTCTCCGAGGCGGTGCAGGAGCGCAGTGCCGATCCTGATCCGGTCGTCACCCCAAGGCAACTTCCCGCCGACATCGGCGACCTCGTGGCCGACGACGCGACCGTTTCAGCGGTCTGCGACGCCGTCACCGAGGGGCAGGAAAAGGGGCAACTGAACGTGGTTCAGGTGCTTGGCGGACCTGGTGTCGGCAAAAGCACGTTGGCCAGGCACGTGGCGCACCGACTCGCCACCGGGTACTTCCCGGACGGACAGCTCTACTGCGACCTGAGAGGGCCGGGCGGACAACCGGTGGATTCCGCCCAGGCGTTGGGGCGGTTCCTCCGGGCGCTGGGCGTACCCGGCCAGGCCATACCCGATGCGCTTGATGAGCGCGCGGAGATGTACCGCAGTCTGCTGGCCGGTCGCCGGATCCTGGTGGTGCTGGACGACGCGGTGAGCGAGTCGCAGGTGATTCCTCTGCTGCCCGGAACCGGCAGCAGCAGTGTGCTGGTCACCAGCCGCGGCCAGCTCACGGCGTTGCCGGGCACCCGCCGTTTCGACCTGGAGCCGCTGGGCCAGGAACAGGCCATCCAGCTCCTGGGGCGGATCATCGGAGAGCACCGTGTGGAGAGCGAGCGGGAGGCAGCGGGGGTCCTCATACGCTTGGTGGGCGGGCTGCCCCTCGCGCTGCGTATCCTCGGCGCGCGCCTGGCCGCGCGCCCGCACTGGTCTTTGACCTCCATGTGTCACCGGCTGGAGAACGAGCACCGCCGGTTGGACGAGCTGGCACACGGCGAGCTGTCCATCCGGGCCAGCCTTTCGCTCAGCTACGACGGTCTGGCGGCGGCTGACCGTCGCCTGTTGTGCCTGCTCAGCCTGGCCGAGGGGACGGAGATTCCGAGTTGGTTGGGTGCCGCCCTGGTCGGCGACCGCACGCCGCACCCCACTGACCTGCTGGAACCGCTCATCGACAGCCGGCTCCTCGACATCACCGCCATGGGCCGGGGCGGGGAGTTCCGATGCGGACTGTCGCAGATCGTGCGGATGTTCGCGCACGAACGGCTGCCCGCCGAGATTGCCGAGGCGGAACGCGCCGGAGCGGTGCGGCGTATGGTCGGTGGCTGGATGGCGCTCGCGGAGCGGGCGCACAAAGCGATCTACGGCGGTACGTACACCATCGTGGCGGGCCGGGGCGAACGGTGGCACCCGCCGGAGGACCAGGTCCAGCGGTGCCTCAGCGACCCGCTCGGGTGGCTGGAGAGCGAGCAGACCAACCTGTTGAACGCGGTCGAGCTGGCGGCCCGGTCCGGGCTGGACGAGTTGTGCTGGGAGCTGGCCACCACTCTGGTGACGCTCTTCGAGGCCCGTGGCTATCCCGAGCTCTGGGAGCGCACTCATCGGGTGGCGCTGACCGCAGTGCAGGAGGCCGGCAACGAACCGGGCCAGGCGGCGGTACTGGGCTCGTTGGGGACCCTGCACCTGTACCGGGGCGAGCATGAGGCAGCGGGCCCTTACCTCAGCGCCGCTTTGGAGATCTTCGAGAGGGTCGGTGAGGTGCGTGGTCAGGCGCTGTGCCTGCGTGACCTGGCGCGCATCGAGCGGCACCACGGTGACGACGATCGGGCACTGGCCCTCTACGAGAGCGCCGAGCGCAACTTCGTGCGGGCGCAGGACGTCATCGGCCGGGCGTACGTGCTCGTCGAGATGGCGCACATCACGATGCGGCGAGCAGACTTCACGCGGACCCGTTCCTCTCTCGACGAAGCCCTCGGCATCTGTCGGTCGGCCGGCTTCGACCGGGGCCAAGCCCTCGCACTGCGGCGGCTGGGCCAAATGCTGATGTGCCAGCAGCGGTACGAGGCGGCGGAACGGACCCTGCTCGAGGTCCTCGCCATGGTCCGGGCGAGCGGCGACCTGGTCGGAGAAGGGTATGTGCTGCACGACCTCGGCCGGGTCAATGCCCACCTGCGTCGGGTGGAACAGGCCGTCCAGCACTACTCGCGATCGGCCAGGATCCGGGAGCGGATCCTCGATCACAGCGGGGCCGCTGCCGTACGGGCCGACATCGTTGCCATCCTGGGCAGGCCGATGACGTCGGTCGGCTGATACCAGGAGTGTGCTGGTCCGTCACGTCCACGGCGTGTTGTCGGCGGGTGCTTCATCGGCCGGCGTCACGGCGGCCGGGCGCTGCTCCACGCCGTGCAGATTTCCCACAGCGCCCAGGACCAGCACGACGACGGCCCCCGCGGCAGCCGTCCATCTCTTGGTTGCCATCTCGGTTCTCCTTCCTTCGCCACCCGTTTCGCCATCGTCCGGGCGTTGCTGAAACCAGCGTGAACCAGGTGCCCATCGCGGCCGCATGCTCGCGCTATCACCGTCTTATCCCGGCCCCGTCACCGCTGTGGATGCGCCGTGATGCCGGGCCGATAGGGCCACACCGGAGATTGGGTCCTGCCGACCTCGGCGCCCCTTCAGGGGACGCCCACAAGGAGTGGTCCGAATGACCGTATTGACCCGGGACGCGGTGACGCCCGCCGCCTTCGGCGTCCCGGAAACCGCATCGCAGCGCAGCACGAAGTCCCCCGCGATTGCAGCGGGGGACCTTGCTGGGAATTTCCCACGGAAGAGGAAGGATCCGGTGCGTACGCACCAGGGCCTCTCCTTGAGCGTGGCTCAGGGGAAGGTGCACGGCCGATGACGATGGACGCGGAGTTCTACTCCCGGGTGGCCGAGCGGTTCGGCGGCTACTTCAGCGATGCACGGAGCACCGACGTTTTCCCCGACGGCCGCCCGGACGCCGTCTTCGATGAACTGGCGACCGCACTGGGGGCGCCGCACGCCCGACTGCTGGATGTCGGCTGCGCCGACGGACGTAGTTTGTTGCGCATTTCTCCCGCGTACGGCGCCGTGACCGGGATAGATCTGTCGCCGTCGATGCTGGAATGCGCCGAGCGGTATCGAGCGGAGGCAGGTCTGCCGCACGTGACGTTCGAGCTGTGCGACGCCGCCCACACGAAGCTGCCCGACGGGTACGCCGATGTGGTCACTTCCCGCCGCGGTCCGCTGATCGCCCGCGAGTTCGAGCGGGTGCTGCGCCCCGGTGGGTTCGTGGTGTACATGGGGATCGGGGAGCAGGATGCGCGCGAGCTGAAGGAAACGTTCGGTCGCGGCCAGGACTTCGGCAGCTGGAACGGCCGGCCCATGGCGGAGGAAATTGCTCAGGAGCTGTCCGATGCAGGCTTCGTGGTGACAAGAAGCCAGGCGTTCCGATTCGAGGAGTTCTACCACTCGGCGGGCGATCTGGACACTTTTCTGCATCAAGTGCCGATCGTCGACAACTACGATTCGGCGGCGGACATGGAGGCATTCGATCGATATGTCGCCGCGGTGTCCGTCGACCAGGGTATCCGGCTGAGTCGGCACTGGTTCATCGTGCAGGCGCAGAAGCCGGCGGCCGTCGAGTCGTCCTCCTCATAGGAAACGGTGCGCCATGTATCAGGATCTCGTAGTGAACGAAATCTTCGGTCCGACCGTCCAGGGCGAGGGTCGGTCCCTGGGGCGCAGGTGCGCGTTCCTGCGACTCGGCGGGTGCAACCTGTCGTGCTCGTGGTGCGATACGCCCTACACGTGGGACTGGACCGGAGCCGGTGAGAGCGGGGTCGCCCACGATCCGCGTAAGGAGCTGCACCGCCGCCCGGTCGAAGCTGTCGTCGCGGAATTGCTCGGATTCGACACCGAGCTGATCGTGATCTCCGGCGGTGAGCCCCTGGGCCAGCAAGAGCGACTGATTCCTCTGGTGGCAGCATTGACCGACCGCGGTAAAGAGATCGAGATCGAGACCAACGGGACGCACGCCGCGCACCCCGAACTCATCGCCGCCGGCGTCAGGTTCAACGTCTCGCCGAAGCTGTCGCACTCCGGCGACGACCTTAAGCGCAGGATCGTCCCGGCCGCACTCACCAGTCTTTCGGCACTGCCGGGAAGCACGTTCAAGTTCGTCTGCCAGAACACCCGCGATCTCGACGAAGTGGCCCAGCTGGTCGCCACCTTCGACCTGCCCTCGGTATGGATCATGCCGATCGGGCGTACCGCCGACGATGTCACCAAGCACATGAGCGAGTTGGCCGACGCGGTGGTGGAGCGCGGCTGGAATTTGACGACCAGACTGCACACCTTGGTGTGGGACGAAAAACGCGGCGTGTGAGCAACGACGCACGCAATGGAGAAGGGGAACTCGGATCGATGGCATTTCGCATCACGAAGAAATTTGAATTCTCGGCCAGTCATCGGCTTGCCGGCCTTGCTCCTGAGCACCAGTGTGCCCGAATGCACGGGCACAACTATGTGATCGAGTTGGAGCTTGGAGCCGATGATGCGGACCTGTTGCCCGTGGGCTTCGTTCGCGACTACGGAGATTTGTCCGCATTCAAGGCCTGGCTGGACAGTCATCTTGATCACCGGCATCTGAACGATGTGATGGAAGAAAATCCGACGGCCGAGAATATGGCGGCCTGGGTCTACGGGACATGGTCGGTGAAGTTTCCCGAGTTGACCTGCGTGCGTGTCTCAGAAACTCCCAAGACTTGGGCCGAGTACCGGCCGTGAGGTCGGCAACTCCGAAGTCCGGACGAAAGGTAGCCGCATGTCGGTGACAAAATTGGACCTGAATGGCGACGCGTCGGCATCGAGGACGACCGAGGACCCACTGGTCGGCCTCGCCCGCCAACTGCTGGAAGAGATCGGCGAGGACCCGAAGCGCGACGGACTGCGCGACACACCTGCGCGGTTCGCCCGCTGGTGGCGAGAGTTCATCAACTACGACCCGGGTTCGCTGGGCACGCTTTTCGAGACCACCGGCACGAACCAGCTCGTAGTCGTCTCAGGCATTGAGGTCTGGTCGCTGTGCGAGCACCATCTCCTGCCGTTCAACTGCTCCGTGACGATCGCGTACCGCCCGACGGGGCACCTCCTCGGCCTGTCGAAGTTCGCCAGGGTCGCCCATCAGTACGCGCACCGGCTGCAGGTCCAGGAGCGCCTCGTGGACCAGATCGCGCTGGAGATCAGCACTTTGAGCGGCACCCCGGACGTCGCGGTCATAGCGAAGGGCGAGCACCTTTGCATGACGATGCGCGGCATCAAGGCGGCCGCGCAAATGACATCGACCGCATATCGCGGGGAGTTCGGCACGGATTCCGGGCTCCGGGGCGAGCTGTTCGACCTGCTCCGGGCGTGACGAGCCATCGGATTCCGACAGTGCGGCGTCGTCCGGGGCGGCGTTCGGAACGGGCGTGACGCTGCTCGCGCATTCGTCGTGCTCGCCGTGCCGGCGGCCGTCCTCTTCGACACACGTGCGCATCCGGTCCGGTCGACATGAAAGGACAACGATGAACGAGAATGACTCTTCGACGCCTGCGGAAGCGGCTCGGCTGCTCCCCGTGCTGGACGCCGACCGGCTGGTGGCCGACCTCATGACGGCGCGCGACCACCTGTGGGACGAGCAGAGCTCGCACGAGAACGGGCGAGTGTCCAGGTGGGCCGAACAGGACTGGCGCTGCCTCCCGGTGCGCAGTCCCGGTGGTGACAAGACCCGGACCGACCCAGGGGGCCCTGGCAGCGCGGAGTTCGCCGACACCGAGTGGCTGGACCACATGCCGTACGTGCGGGAGGTCCTGCGCTCGATTCCCGGACCCCTTTACGCAGCCCGATTCCTGGATCTCGGACCCGGCGTCGTCGGATACCGCCACTGCGATCCCAAGTTCGCCCCGGACTGGGGTTTGGCCCGACTGCACATCCCGGTCATCACCCACGAGGAAGCCTCGCTGGACCTTGACGGCGGGATCTATCGCTGGCAGCCCGGTGAGTTCTGGTTCGGCGACTTCAGCCGCAAGCACCAGATCCAGAACCTCGGCCCCGAGCATCGGGTGCACCTCGTCGTGGACGTGCTCGTCACACCGGAGCTCGCCCAGCTCTTCCCGGCCGACTGGGCCGACTACTTCAACGGCTCGGATGTGCTCTACAACCGTCCGGCCGTGGCCACGACCGACCAAGAGCGGGAAGCGGCGCGGTGTTCGTTCGACGCGCCGGCGCACCTGCTGGAAATAGAGGTGTTCGGGTCGCTCACCGGCTCGCAGCCGCAGGCCACCTTCAGCATCGTCGACACCGGCACGGAGCTGGCTGTTCGATCTCCCCAGGACCACCTCTTCCCGCTGGTGGCCCTCGGCGGAAACGAGTACCGCTTGGTCGGGTGGAGCGAGGAGCGAACCGTCACCACGAGGCTGGACGGTCCGCGGCCCGAAGTCGAACTGACCTACCGCAAGGGCAACCGATCGGCCCGGCTGCTCGTCCCGGCCACACCGGCGGCGTGACCGACGCCCGCAGGTCCCCCGCTGTTCCGGTGCACAGCACACCGCGGCTCTGATTCTTGAGCACTGATCCTCCATCCATCCCCGTCTGCCGGAAGGCGACGCATGCCGAAAACTGTCGCAATCGTGTCCGGCGGCCTGGACTCGGTCACCATGGCCTACCACCTCCAGGCGCAAGGACACACACTCCACCTGCTGTCCGTGAACTACGGCCAGCGTCATCTCGTCGAGCACGAGTTCGCCGCGAAGGCGGCTCGATCGCTCGGTGTGCCGCACGACGTCGTCGACCTCAGCCCCGTCGGCAAGCTCCTGAGCGGCTCCTCGCTCACCGACCCGACCGTCGACGTGCCCGATCACCAGAGCGGGTCGACCGGCGGCAGCCCGAACGTCGTACCCAACCGCAATGCCCTTCTGCTGTCCGTCGCCTTCGCGGTCGCCGTCGCCCAGAAGGCGGAAGCGGTGGCCGTCGGGGTGGTCGACGACCTGCAGGCCGCGCCCGACAGCAATGCCGCGTTCATCGACTCCTTCCTCGCCATGGAGCGGATCGCGACCCGCGGATACGCGCACCCCGACCTGACCCTGACAGCCCCGCTGGTCAGGCTGCGCAAGAGCGACGTGGTGTCGCTCGGTGAGGAACTCGGCGTCCCCTGGACCGAGACCTGGAGCTGCTTTCGCGGCGACGCGTTGCAGTGCGGACGGTGCGCCGCCTGCCGGGAGCGGCAGGAAGCGTTCCGGGACGCCGGCGTGACCGACCCGACGACTTACCAGACCAGCGAGGCGAAGGAGCTGCCATGACCGACCGCTTTCCCGTGCTCGACCTCCGTGACGCCACCGGTTCACAAGAAACCCGGGCAGCGTTCCTGAACCGGTTGCGCCAGGCCATCCACGAGATCGGCTTCTTCCAGCTCGTCGGCCACGGCATCGAGGACGCCGAGGACATGCTCGAACTGTCCCGCCGGTTCTTCGCCCTGCCCGAGGCCGATCGGCTCGCCCTGAACATCCTCGATTCGCCGCTGTTCCGCGGCTACTCCGAACTCGGCCGCGAACACACCAAGGGCATCCCCGACCAGCGCCAACAGCTGGACATCGGGCCGGAGCAGCCCACGAGGACGCCCGCGCCCGGCGAACCCGCCTACCGGTGCCTGATCGGCCCGAACGAGTGGCCCGAGGCGATGCCCGAGCTGCGCCCGGCCATCGAGTCATGGATCACCCGGCTGACCGCTCTGTCACATCAACTGCTACGGCTGATGCTCGAATCGCTCGACGCCCCCGCCGATTTCCTGGACGACGTGGTCGATCCGGATCCGCAGATCCACCTCAAACTCCTGCACTACCCCGGCCCCACGCGGACGAGCGAGCACGCCGGCTCCGGCCAGGGAACCGGCATTCACAACGACCTCGGGCTGCTCACCCTCCTCGTCCAGGACGGCCACGGCGGTCTCCAGGTCGCGGTCGAGGACGACCAGTTCGCCGATGTGCCGGTGATCCCGGGGGCGTTCGTGGTCAACCTGGGAGAGCTGCTGGAGGTGGCGACGAGGGGCTATGTGCGTGCCACCCTCCACCGGGTGGTCCGGCCCGCCCCCGGCGTCGACCGCTACTCCATTCCCTTCTTCTACAACCCCCGGCTGGACGCCACGATGCAGCCACTGCCCGGCCCCTATGTCGAGGGCGCCGACGGGGTCATCGACGTCGCCGGCAACCCGTTGTTCGCCCTCTACGGCGACAACGTCATGAAAGGGCTGATCCGCTCCTTCCCCGACATCGTTGCCCGACACCACCCGCACCTGGCCGCGGTGGCCGGGTCCCGGAGTTCCTGACACCGGGCGGCCGAGCACATCCTCACCGCCCGGCCCGAGCGGTCGGGCCGGGCGGTGGCGTCGCCGGCTGGTCCGACGGCGACCGAACGAACATGAGGCAGGGGGAATTTCATGAGAATCAACCTTCTCGGGCCGCTCCAGGCCTACGGGGACGATCACCGCGTCGACATGGCGCCGGCCGCCCAGAAAGTACGTCAGACACTGGCGATGCTCGTGCTGAACGCGGGCCGGGTGGTGCCCTTCGAGCAACTCATGGACGAGCTGTGGAACGACACCCCGCCGGCCAGCGCGCACACCGCGCTGCAGACGTACGTGTACCAGCTCAGGAAGCGGTTCTCCCTCGGCAATCCGAGGAGCGGCGACGCGGTACGGACGGCCGGGCCGCTGCTGGGCACGGTCGACGGCGGCTACCAGCTGTCGCTGCCCGCCGACCACGTGGACGCCTTCCGGTGCGAGCCGTTGCTCGACCGTGCCCGGGCGGAGTTCCGTGACCAGGACTTCGCCCGGGCCCGTGACACGGCCGCCGCGGCGCTGCAGCTGTGGCGGGACGATGCCCTGGTGGACGTACGCAAGGGACCCACGCTGAAGGCCGAGGCGGTCCGCCTGAAGGAGTTGCGTACCGGCGCGCACCACCTGCGGATCGAATCCGACCTGCACCTCGGCCGACACCACGAGGTGCTCAGCGAACTCACCTCGATGGCCGGGCGGGAACCGACGGACGAGCGGGCCCAGGGCAATCTGATGACGGCCCTCTACCGCATGGACCGGCGGGCGGAAGCGCTCCAGGTCTACCAGCGCGCACGCGAGCGGATCGCCACCGAGCTGGGTCTCGACCCCTCGCCCCAACTCCAGGCCCTGCACACGGCCGTGCTCACGTCGGACGAGGCGCTGCTGCGTCCCGCCGGGCGGCTTACGGCCGTGACCGCCGCCACCCGGGCGCCCTGCCATCTGCCCGCCCCGCGCGAGCCCCTGACCGGACGCGCCGGCCAGCTGGCGCGCCTCACCGCGGTGCTGGCCGGCCGGGCGCGGGAGGACCGGCCGCTGGTGATCGTGGGGGGCGCCCCCGGCACGGGGAAGAGTGAGCTGTGCCTGCACGCCGCGCACCGAGTGAGCGGTCACTACCCGGACGGACGGCTCTATGCGCGTCTCCGTGACGGCGCCGGCCGGCGGGTGCGGCCCGCCGAGATCCTCCGTTCGTTCCTGCGTGGACTCGGTGCGACGGAGGAGCAGTTGCGGCTGGGCACGACCGACCTGAGCCTGCTGTTCCGTACCTGGACCGCCGACCTGCGCGTCCTGGTGGTGCTCGACGACGTCTGCGACGTACGGGACTTGACGCCGCTGCTGCCGTCCGGCGCCGGCTGCGGCGTGGTGATCGGCAGCCGACGGCGGCTGTTCGTGTCCTCGTCGGCGGTCCATGTCGAACTGGCCGGACTGCCCTTCGACGACTGTCTGCACCTGCTGGCATCCTCCGTGCCGAGGCACCCGGTCGCCGCGGACCCGGAGGGGCTGCGACGGCTGGCGCGGTGGTGCCGGGGGCTGCCGGGCGCGCTCTTCGCGGTCGCTTCGCAGTTGCGCCGCCGCCCGCACTGGACGGCCCGGCAGGCCACTGCCTGGGTCCTCGCCTCCGGGGGCGCCGACAGTGATCCGCTGGGCGTGCGGGCCGGATTCGACCGGACGCTCGCGACGCTGCCCGCCGAGTTGCGGCCCCTGGCGTACGCGCTGTTGTCTCCCGGCGCCCCCGACCGGCTCACGCCGGCGCTTGCCGCCGCGGCCCTGGGGATCAGCGACCAGCGGGCCGAGGACCTGCTGGAGGAGCTGGCGGAGAGCTACCTGTTGCGCGCGCAGCAGCCGTGCGTGAACGGCCGGTTCACCTACGAATGGGAGCCGGGGATACGCCCGTTCGTCACGCGGTCGAGCAGTGCGCCGGTCATGTGCTCCGCCTGACGGTCACCGCTCCCGTACCACCTTGCCCGAACCCGTCCCGCAGCCGATCCTTGGAGAATCGTCATGCCGCAGCGCCCGAAACTCGTCCTCGCCGGCCAGTTGTCCGTGTTCCCTTGGGTGTTCGATGCCGCCGAGCGTGCCGGTATCGACCTGATCCTCATCCCCAGGGGCGACGACTCGGTGGAGTCCGCCGGGCGGGCCAACGCGGTGGTCGAACTGCTGCCGCTGGACATCGACGGAAACCCGGACGGTGCGCTCTCCGCGCTCGCCGACCGCTACCGGCGGGAGCCCTTCGACGGCATCATGTCGGGCAACGAAAGGGCCATTCCGTTCGTGGCGCGCGCTGCTCGGGAGCTGGGTCTCACCGGGCTGACCGAGGAGGCGGCGGCCGTGGTGCGCGACAAGCGCAGCATGCGCCAACGTCTGCTGGAAGCGGGTCTGGGCGTGCCCGGTTTCGTGGTCGTCAAGGATCCGGACAGCTGGACCGACGCGCTGACCTTGCGGTTCCCCGTCGTGGTCAAACCGGCGAACGGCCACTCCAGCTTCGGTGTGATCCGTGCGGATGACCGGGACAGCCTTGAGCAGGCGGTGGCCCGTACCTGGGAGCTCGTGGAAACCCATCTGGGCGCTGCCTACGGATCGGACCCGGACACCGGTGTGCTGGTCGAGGAGTACCTGGACGGGCCGGAGATCTCCGCCGAATCCCTCGTGTACCACGGGCGGGTACGGGTCTGTGCCGTCAGCTGGAAGGGACAGCTGACGGGGCCCTACTTCGAGGAGACCACGTTGCGGGCCCCCGCCCAACTGCCGGCAGAGATACTCGCTGCGATCGAGGCGGAGGTGATCGGTGCCCACCGCGCCTTCGGCGTCACGGACGGCACCACGCACACCGAACTGCGGTTGGTCGGCGGGGTGCGGCCGGTACTGCTGGAGATGACTGCGCGCCTCGGTGGCGGGGGCAACATGCACCACCTCGCCCACGTCAGCAGCGGGATCGACCTGGCCGCCGAGGCACTGCGCATCCACCTCGGCCAGGAGCCGCTCTGCTGGCGTGCGGAGCCGGTACCGGCCGGCCACGCGGCGGCGTACCTGGTGCCGATCGGCAGCGGCGGACGGGTCAAGCGGATACGTGGCCTGGAGGCGGTGCGCACCGACCCGCAGGTGGACTACGTGGTGCAGACCGCGGGCCCCGGCGCAGTGCTGCGGCCCTACCCGGACTGGTCCGGAAACCCGGCGGTCGTGCTCTCCCACCACGCGTCGGACGCGGAGGCCGAGGCTTACCTCGCCCACCTCGCCCGCACGCTGCACGTCGAGTACGAGGAGCAGGAGTGAGCACCCGCCACGACACATCACGCCTCCGGCGGTCTGCGCCGAACCTGACTTCCCGGCACGGCCCGCTCCGAGGGCCTGGTCCGGACCCGAGCCGGCCCATTCGGTGACCGTCGTCACCGGGCGCGACCGGATCCTCGGTCGCACCCGACATCAACCGCACCCGGCCCGGCCGGAAACGCCAGCCCCTCCGGGGCACCCGCACAAAGGGGAAACACCATGACCGACAGCACCATCACCACGCCGGCCACCGGACAACAGCTCCGTGACGGCGTGCCGGCCTTCACGGAGGAGGTCCGCCGCACCGGCTTCGTCGTCATGCGCAAGCAGGAGCTCGCCGGGCTGATCAGCGACGCCGACCTCGAGGAACTCCGCGGCGCCTGGGAGAACCTGCCGGTCGACACCCAGGTCGACGGCGTCGGCGTCTACCGCGAGCGGCGCTACAGCCGGCTGCGTGTCGACGTCGACGGCGACAACGTCACCTTCGAGGTCCTGCCCCACGCCGTGTTCCGCCAGGACTCCATCCCGCTCTGGAAGGGCAAGGACCGGCTCTTCGAGCCGATCGCCGAGAACGTCCTGCTCAGCGCCGGCATGCGCACCTTGGTCAGTTTCAACGCCCGGATGGCCACCGCGGTGGGCGGCAACACCTCGTGGACGGCCGGGGTCCACCTGGTCCGCGTCGTCGCCCGCGCCGACGCCGAGGGCCTGCCCACCCCCGAGGGCCGCCACCGCGACGGCCACTCCTACGTCGGCCTGTACCTGATGCGCCGCGACGGCGTCACCGGCGGGCTCTCCACCGTCCACCCCAACGACGGCGGCGCCATCGTGCAGATCACCCTGCTCCAGCCGCTCGACTCCATGTTCATCGATGACAACATGGTCACCCACGAGGTCTCGCCGATCGTCCCCGAGGGTGCCTGGGGCGTGCGCGACATGCTCATGATCGACATGAACCCGGTGGTCTGAGCCCACGAACGGGCCGGGCGGAGGAGGCGGAGCTGCTGCTCGTCGTCGCGGGCCGGCCCGCGGTGCGGCATCAAGATCCCGTAGGAGCGCTCCACGACCCACCGCTCGGCCGGGGAACGAACCCGGTCCACGCGGGGTTGCACCCCCGCGACCGCGACCTCGACGCCCGCCTTCTCCCCGTGCCACCAGGACATCAACGGCCGGGCCGCGCTTGCGGCCCGGTACTTTTTGCCGTATCACGCCCGGTGGACCGCGGAAGACACCCCGGCCGCCGCGTGCGTGCTTCGGGCGTCGAGCACCACCGGCTCTGGCCCGGGCATAGCTTCCCGCCAGGGCGGGTCAGGTTTGCGGTCTTGGCAATTCCTCGTCCCACGACGGCAGTTGGCCTCAGCAGTACGGCTCCCAGAGCTCGTACTGCAGGGCTTCGGAAACCGCGGGCGAGGAGTCGCGCAGGCGGGCGAGCAGGGCGCGGTTGTGCTCGCGGATCTCCTCGTCGTACCCGGCCAGCGGGCTGTCCTCGGACAGGTCCAGCAGCCACAGCGGCCGGAGTTTCGCGCCGCGCAGTGCCTTGCCTTCCGCGGTCTCGGTGCCCGCGTGAATCCGGCGCACTCCCGGGAGCCGCGCCGCCATGTAGTAGGTGATGTTGAAGTACTCGGCGGCAGAGGCGAGTCGGTCGTGGTCGAGGCCGAGCCCCCGCAGGTGCACGGTGTCGCCGCAACGGTAGTACAGGCAGAAGCCGACGGGCGGTTCCCCGGGGCGCGAGCACAGCACCACTTCGGCGCGCGAACCGGCGAGTTCCCCTTGCTTGCGGAAGGACTCGGCCATCGGGGCCAGGTCGACAGTTGTGCCGTAGCGCAGCAGCGAACGGGCCAGCAGCCGGGCGACGTCCTGCCAGCACTCGGAGAGCGTCCGGTGTTCCAGCTTGTATCCGACCTTCTCGAACTTCCGTATCTCGCTGCGGATACGGCGGGCCCGGTGCGCCGACAGTGATTCCAGCCAGGCCGGGTAGCCGCCGGGCGGGATGTCGATCCAGGCGTCGGTCTTCAGCGCGACCGGGGCGGTCCGCACCCCCGCCGCGCGCAGCGCCCCCACGTCCTCGGTGGTGAGGTACATCGCCACGCGGGCGATCCTCGACTCCTCGTGCAGGGGAGAGCGCAGCGCGCGGACCGCGTCGAGCACCGCGGCCGCGGCCTCGGTCCGATCGGTTCCCTCGCCGGTCAGCAGGTGTGCCAGGTAGCCGCGGCGCTGGCCGATGAGCAGGCCGCCCGGCTCGGGCGCCGGCAGGCCGCGCGCGGCCAGCATGTCGTGCCACCGCAGGTCCGGGGTGGGCTCGTCGGTCACCGCCGCCACCGGAATCGCGGCCCGGCCGCCGCCCGGGGTCTCCACGTGCAGTCCGCCGGAGACCGATCCGGGGTCGAGGGCGCACACCCGCAGCCACAGTGCCGACGAGTAGAACCTGCCGTCGGCGAGCCGGTCCCACTCGGCGTCCCCGAGCCCGCCGATGGCGTCGGTGAAAGTGTCCGTCGTGGCGGTCATGGCGCCTCCCGTGGTTTCTGCCTGACCGTGCCGCGAGTTCGCTGCGAGGTCGGACGCTGAGTGTGCCGAACATCGTGCTTAGGTGATAACTGACCGTGTGCAGCGTGCGGTTGACCGGTGTCAGGGACGCCGCTGAACCCGCAGGCGACGGGCCTGCCGCCGTCGCGGGCCCGTTGCACGCCGAAGGTGCGCAGTCGCAGCGGCGGTGCGATGCACTCCTGTGGTACGAGGCCGGGCGGTGCCGGCTGTCATGCCGTCATGCCGTCACCGTCTCGACGTTCTCCGAGAACGGCACGTCCAGGGCGAGCAGCGGCTCGGTCTCCCGGCACACCACGTGGGCGGGACGGGCCTGGCCGGACGGTTGCGGCAGATTGGCCACGTCGTTGTAGGTGGCGATGAGCAGCCTGCGGGTGAAAGGGGACATGTTGGGCGCCGAACCGTGCACGATCTCCGGGGAGAAGAACACTATGGAGCCGGCGGGGCCCTTGGGGCTGGACATTCCGTGGCGGCCGACGAGCTGGGCGAGCTGCCGTGGGGTCAGCGAGATGTCGTCGGGGTCCAGGTGCTGGTCCGACTTGGCGGAGTCCTCCCGGCCCTCGCGGACGAGCCCATCGCGGTGGGATCCGGGCAGGAAGATGACCGGCCCGTTGAACTCGGTCACGTCGTCCAGGAAGACACCGACGTTGATCTGCCGGGGGGCGGGCAGGCCGTCCGCGAGGCGCCAGGCGAGGTAGTCCTGGTGCCAGGCCCACTTGTCGCCGCCGAAGGCGGACTTGGCGTTGATCTTGAACTGGTAGATGTAGACGTCGTCGCTGAGCAGTTGCTGGACGGGGCGCAGAATGCGCGGGTCGCGGATGAGCCCGGCGTACTCCGGTTGCCGCTGGTGTGAGGAGTACACCGCGCGGACCTCCGTCCCGCCTTCCTCGGTGATGACCTGTGGGCCGGGGATCATACTGTCACGCTCGAAGGCGGAGCGCAGTGCTTCCACTTCTCGCTGGTCCAGCAGGGATTCCAGCAGCAAGAATCCGTTGGAGCGGTATTCGTCGAATTGGATTTGGTTCAGTCGCATGCTGATGCTACTCCTGAAAGTGAGGGAGGAGTTGACGGATCATTCTTCAGCTCGTGAAGTGGCCGCCGCCGATGCGTTCGGGCATTCTAGTGTTAACACAGATCGTCCGTGCCCACAGAGGCCGTTCATCGGCAATTGAGTCGCAATTGAGTCGCGCCGAGGGCCGGGGTGAAACAATGCAGCCTGCGGGCCGAGGGGCCCAGTCACGATCGAGCAGGAGCGGAGACTTCATGTCGGCGGAGCGGGTAACAGCCCAGTACAACGAGGAGTTCCGCACACCGGGCAGCGACTTGCCCACGGTCGCCCAGCACGTGAAGAACTTCCCGACGCTCGCACCTTGGCATGGCGAGTATTTGGCCAGGCCCCTCTTCGTCGCCGAGCGTGAGGTTCGCGATTTCGGCGATGACCTGCAACACCTCCTCAACATGCTCCTCTCTTTGCCGGACCGGATGTTCGGCGGCGATCTGGAAGCATTTCGCTCGGTGCTGGGCATCAGCGACAGCCACTGGAAAGCGATACGGCTTTTCGGTGACGTACTGCCACCCCAGTATGGCCGGGCCGACATGTATCACGACGGCACCTCATTCAAACTCCTCGAGTTCAATCTGGGGAGCGAGGCCGGCGGCTGGGGCCTCGCGGGTGAAATCTCCCGGGCGACGATGGAGGTCGACGCCTTCGCCGCCTTCGCGCGCCGGAACCGGCTTGGTTACGTGCATCCCGCTCGCGCCGCGGCGGAGGCGCTGCGCCGCTTCGGCGCCAAGGTGGCGCCCGGGCGCGAGCCGGTGGTGGCCCTGCTGGAATGGCGTGGCGGTCTGGCGGACTACGGCGCCGCGTGGCTCAACGACCTGTCGGCGCTGCGCTGGGCGGGCCTCGACATCCGGATGGCCGAGGTCTCCGACGTGTGCGAACGCGGCGGGGCGCTCTACCTCGGGGACACGAAGATCGACGTGGTCTACCGCGGCTTCGTCCCGGACCAGATCGCCGAGGCACCCGACGGCTGGGACCTGGTCGCACCCCTGCTGCGTGCGCACCGAGCGGGCGGGACGCTGCTGTGGACGCCGCTGTCCAGCAACATGCTCGCCAACAAGGCATGTATGGCGCTGCTTTCGGACCCGGCGTGGCGACGCAATTTCAGCGAGGACGAGTGCCGGCTCATCGACCGGGTGCTGCCCTGGACCCGGCTGGTCAACACTGACGCGCTCAAGACCGACACCGACCTCGTCGACGAATGCCTGGAGCGGCGTGATCAGTTGATCCTGAAGGTCAACGCGCGCGGCGGTGGAGTCGGCGCCGTGGTGGGCTGGGAAGCGGACGACGCCTCTTGGCGGCGGGCTCTGGAGGACTCCGCCGCCGAAGGATGTGTCGTACAGCAGAGAGTGGTCCCCCGTCCTGAGCTTGTGGTGGACCCGGTATCCGGGGAAACCGAGGAATGGCATGCGGCCTATGGCATGTTCTACACTCCGCAAGGTTGTGCAGGAGTGTTCGGCAAGTTGGTGCCGGCCGGCTCGGGCGGCATCATCTCCGTCCTGTCGCATGCCCGGGCGCGTAGCGCGGCCGTCTTCCAGCAGAGCGAGCTGCCCGCCGGGGGCGAAGCGCCTGCCGCGGGCGAATTGCCCACCAGTGCAGCGAAGTAAAGAGAAGCCATGATGCCGCAGCATTCCCCCACGCCTTCGGCGTGGCGGCGCGTTCAGACGGCCTGGGGTCTGCCGGACCTCGCGGGAAAGGGCCGATTCGTCACGGCCAACCTGATCGACAGCCTGGGAAACGGGCTGGTGATGGCGTTCACCGTCGTTTTCTTCGTGAAGACGACGTCACTGTCACTGGTCGCCGTCGGCACCGCACTGACCATCGGCCAGCTGCTCGTCCTGCCCTTTCCGCTTTTTATCGGGCGCCTGTTGGACACATACGGTCCGCGCACCGTGGTCGCCGTGGGCAACTGGATCTCGGCGGCCGGCTTCATCGGATTCCTGTTCTCGCACGCGGCCTGGCAGATCGTGCTGTGGCAGTTCGTGGCGCAACTGGGTTCCACCGCCTTCTGGATGGGCAACAGTCCGCTCACCGTGCAGGTCGCCCAAGGCGTCGAACGGGCCCGCTGGTTCGGCTTCGTCCGTGCCCTGCGCAATGTCGGTGTCGGTTTCGGCGGCGCCGCGTCCGCGGTGGCCCTGAGCATCGGAACCGTCGGCGGGCTGCGGGCGGTCATGGTGCTCAACGTGGTCACCTTCGCCGTCGCAGGCTGGCTCGTGCTCACCTTGCGGGACGCAGACACGGGTGGGGCGGCCGGCGCCGGGTCCGCGGAGCCGAAGCCCGCCGAGCCGGAGCAGGCGGTGGTCGAAACCACCGGACAGCCCGCGGGCGGCTACCGCACCGTGCTGAAGGACACCCGGTATCTGCGGCTGGTCGCGACGAACATCTCCTTCGTCTTCGCCTCCACGGTGATCTCGGTGCTGCTCGCCGTCTACGCGGTGGACTACCTCGATGTCGGCGCCTGGCTCGTCGGCGCGGTCGTGGTGCTCAACGCGGCCATGGTCGCGCTGCTCCAGACGCTCGCCAGCCGGTGGATCGAGGCCCGCAGCCCGGTGACGGTGCTGGTGTTGGCCCTGGTGTTCAACGCGGCGGCGTTCGTCGTCTTCGGCACGCTGCTCGTGCTGCCCGGCTGGGCGGTGATCGCCGGGCTGCTGATCGCCATGGTGCTCTACACCGTGGCCGAGATCCTCGGCTCACCGCCGACCAGCGAACTGAGCGTGGTGATGGCGCCCGAGCATCTGCGGGGCCGCTATCTGGGCGTCTACCAGCTGTCCTGGTCGGTCGGCGGCGCCGTCGCCCCGGCGCTGCTCACCGCGCTGTTGGCGGGCGGTGCGGCGCTGCCCTGGGTGTTCCTCGCCGCGATCAGCGTGCTGGCCGTACCGCTCGTGCTCGGGCTCGACCGGCGGCCCGCAGCCGCCGGCGGGGCCGCACCGGCCGGGGACGCCGCCCCCGTGGAGCGGCTCGACGGTGACCCCGTCGGCTGAGCCTGCCCGCACCTGTTGAGCGCGCACCGCGCGCACCGCGTTCAACGCCGACCGCCGCCCGGCAGCACACCGGGCGGCGGTCGGCGTTCCCCGTGTTCGCCATTCGTCAGCCCGCGGGCCCGCGGACCCAAGCCGTCCCTGCCGGCACCAGCGCGCCGCCCGCGAAGCAGTCGCCCCGCGCAGCCCCGCCGCCTTGCCTTCGCCGTGCTCGGTACGCGGTCGACGGAGGCAGCCGCGGTGCAGGAACGCCTACGCCGGCCCGTGACTCAACGGACCGGCGTCGACCAGGACGACGCTGTGCTGTCCTTGCCGCTCATCGCTGTGTGTCCGCCTCCAGGGCCTCGGCGAGGCCCGCGACGGTGGGGTTTCTGAAGACCAGGGCCGGCGAGACCCGGCGCCCGAGTCGCTCGCCGAGCCGGCCCGCGACCGTGGTGATGGTCAACGAGGTGCCGCCGACGTCGAAGAAGTCGTCCTGCGGCCCGAAGTCGTCCTCGACGCCCAGGCACTCCCGCCACACTTCGGCGACGAGGAGCTGCTGCTTGGTGACGGCCCGGCGGGTGGCGGGGGCCGGTGCGGACACCGGGCGTGGGTCGGGCAGTGCGCCCCGGTCGACCTTGCCGTTCGGCGTGAGGGGGATCGCGTCGATCACGGTGTAGCTCTGCGGCAGCATGTACGGCGGCAGTTGCTCCGCCAGGTGGGCGCGCAGTTCCGCCGGGTCCGGGGCGGGCCGGTCAGGGTGCTCGGGGATCAGGTACGCCGCCAGCTGGTCCACACCGGCGCGGGTGCGGCGCACGGCCACCACGCAGTCGGCCAAGGTGGGGTGGCTGTGCAGTGCGGATTCGATCTCGCCGAGCTCGATGCGGAAGCCGCGCACCTTGACCTGGTGGTCGTTGCGGCCGAGGAAGACCAGATTTCCGTCGGGCAGCAGCCGGACCACGTCGCCCGTGGCGTACATACGGGCGCCGGGCTCCGCGGCGTACGGGTCGGGCAGGTACGCCGCGGCCGTGCGGGCCGGCCTGCCGAGATAGCCGCGGCCGACCGCGCTGCCGCCGACGTACAGCTCGCCGCGGCAGCCCGGGGCGACCGGGCGCAGCTGCGGGTCGAGCACGTAGAGGTGCGCGTTGTCGGTCGCCCGGCCGAACGGGACGCTCGGGAGATGGCCGTGCCGGTCGAGCAGCTCCTCGGTGATCGGGCAGAACGCCGAGGTGACGGTTGCTTCGGTGGGCCCGTACTCGTTGAAGACCTGGCATCCCGGCGCGGTGGAGGACAGGATGCGGCGGGCCACCTCGTGCGGCACGGCCTCGGCGCCGGTGAACACCAGGCGTACGGAGGCGAGTCGCACAGCGGGATCCGTACCGGACTCCAGCAGCACCCGCATCTGCGAGGGCGTCGCGTTGAGCGTGGTGATGCCGCGCTCGGCGACCTCTCGCAGGAACTCCTCGGGGTCGTAGGCGGCAGTGGGGCTCGCCAGGTGCAGTTCGGCGCCGGACACCAGGCACTGGAAGATCTCCCAGACCGAGTTGTCGAACGCCACCGAGTGGTTGAGCAGGGCCCGGTCCCGTCCGGTGAGCCGGCACAGCCGCTGGTTCCACTCCAGGAACCCGGTGATGTTGGCGTGGGTGATCGCGACGCCCTTGGGGTTGCCGGTCGAGCCGGACGTGTAGATCACGTAGGCGAGGTGGTGCGGTTGCACCTCCTCGGCCGGCCCGGGGTCCGGCCCGGGCTCCTGGTCCACCGCCACGAGCCGCACATCGTCGCCGAACAGGGCCGAGGTGGGGTGCCCGGGGTCGGCGACGACCAGGCGTACGCCCGAGTCGGCCAGCAGGTACTGCAGCCGGTCCGTCGGATAGCCGGGGTCGAGCGGGACGTAGGCGCCGCCCGCCTTCAGCACGCCCAGCAGGGCGACCACCAGCTCCACCGAGCGTTCCAGGCAGACGCCGACCAGGCTTTCGGGGCGCACGCCCCCGGCCCGCAGCTCCCGTGCCAGGGCCGAGGCCCGCGCGTCGATCTCGGCGAACGTCAGCGACCGGCCGTCGCCCACCACGCAGATCGCGTCCGGGGTGGTCCGCACCTGGCGGTCCCACAGGCGGACCAGGGTGGTCGGCTCGGGCAGCGACTCGGCCCGGTTGCCGAGGGAGAGGGCACGCAGCTCATCGGCCGGGACGAGCTCCAGCTCGGACAGTCGGACCGTGGCGTCGGTCACCATCTGCTCGATCACCCGCAGGAAGTGCCGGCCGAGACCCCGGACGAAGTCCGCGTCGAACAGGTCGGTGGCGTACTCGACGGAGATGCTGAAGTCACCGACCCCGACGGCGTGGTCCGTCACGTCGAAGGCGAGGTCGAAGCGGGCGGTGCCGAGCCGTCCCTCCAGCTCCTTCCGGTCGTACAGCTCGGTGAGGTGACCGGCGCTCGGCTCCTCGTGCAGCGCGAACAGCACCTGGAAGAGCGGGTTGCGGCTCAGATCGCGCTCCGGGCTCAGCTCCGCCACCAGCTTCTCGAAGGGCAGCTCCTGGTGCGCGTACGCCTGCCGCGCGACCTCGCGGACCCGGCCCAGCAGCTCGCGCCAGGTCGGATCGCCGGACAGGTCGGTGCGCAGGACGAGGGTGTTCACGAAGTAGCCGACCACCTCGTCCAGTTTGGGGTGCGGCCGGCCGCCTACCAGGGTGCCGACGGCGACATCGCTCTCGTCGGCGTACCGGCCGAGCAGCACCTGCAACGGGGCCAGCAGGCCCATGAACAGGGTGACGCCCTCGGACCGGCACAGCATGCGCAGCCGGTGTGCCAAGTCGGCCGGGACACGGAGCAGTTCGCGGCGACCGCGGTGGCTCGCGACGGCCGGCCGCGGGCGGCTGGTCGGCAGCTCCAGGACGGGCACGCCGGACAGCCGGGTGCGCCAGTGGTCGAGCAGCCGCTCCAGCGCGGCGCCGGTGAGACGCTCGCGCTGCCAGGCCGCGTAGTCGGCGTACGTCACCGGCAGCGGTGCCGGGGCGGGGCGACGGCCGGCGGCGAGCTCCGTGTAGCGCTCGCCCAGTTCCCGCACCATCAGGTCGACCGAGGCGCCGTCGCAGGCGAGGTGATGGATCGTCAGTAACGTGAGGTCGCGGCTCGGGGTGCGCAGCACGTCCGCGCGCAGCAGCGGTGCGTGGTCGAGGGCGAAGGGGGCGCGGATCCGCTCGGTCAGCAGCGCGTCCAGATCCTCCTCGGCGACCTCGGTGCGGCGCAGCGGCACCGGTCCCGGCTCGCGCAGTTCGGGGCGGCACCGGCCGGCGACGGCGACGAGGGCCGTGCGCAACGCCGGGTGCCGTCGCACCAGCGCGGACAGGCAGTCCTGCAGCAGCGTCAGGTCGACGCGCCCGCCGGGCATGCCCAGGGCGACCGGCAGGTGGTAGGCGGGCACGGAGCCGTTGAGCTGCTCGAAGAACCAGATTCGCTCCTGGCCGAAGGAGAGCTCGGCGGTCGCGGCCGCGGGGATCGGCTCGTCGTCCGAGGGCGCCACGCCGTCCAGGGCGGCGGCGAGCCTGGCGGGTGTCGGATGGGCGAAGACCGACTGGACGTCGACCGGCACGCCGAGCTCCGCACGCAGCCGGGCCACGACCCGGACCGCGGTGAGCGACTGGCCGCCCAGGCCGAAGAAGTCGTCGTACGGGGACACGTCGTCGAGCCCGAGCACCTCGGCCCAGACCCGGCGCACCGCGGCGGTGTGCGGCGGCAGCGGGGCGTCGTCGGGCAGCGGCCCGCTCGCCCGGACCGGGCTGTGCGGGATGCGCCGCACAGCGTCGCGGTCGGCCTTGCCCGCGGGGGTGCGGGGCAGGGCGTCGAGCACTGCGTAGCCCTGGGCCACCATGTGGGCGGGCAGCCGCTGCGCGAGGTGGTCACGGACCTGACGGGGCAGGTCCTCGGTTACGCTCCGCGCGTTGTGCGCGGGCACGAGGTAGGCCACCAACTGGTCGCCGCCGGCTGCCTCGCGGTCGACGAGGACCACCACGTCCGTGACGAGGGGGTGGCTGCGCACACTGGCCTCGATCTCGCCGAGCTCGATGCGGAAGCCGCGCACCTTGACCTGGTGGTCGTTACGTCCCAGCACCTCCAGCATGCCGTCGGCGGACCATCGGGCGAGGTCGCCGGTCCGGTACAGGCGCCCGGAGGCGTCCCCGAACGGGTCGGGCACGAAGCGGTCGGCGGTCAGCGCTGGCCGGTTGAGGTAGCCGCGCGCGACGCCCGCGCCGCCGATCCACAGCTCGCCGGTGACTCCTGGGCCGGCCTCCCGCCCCTCCTCGTCGACGACGTGCAGCCGGGTGTGGGACAGGGCTGTGCCGACGGTGACCCGGTCGGCCACGGCGTCGATCCGGGCGGCGGTGGCCCACACCGTCGCCTCGGTCGGCCCGTACAGGTTCCACAGGGTGCCGCCGGTGGCGAGCAGGTCGCGGGCCAGCTGCGGATCGAGCGGCTCACCGCCCGACAGCAGTACCCGGCCGTGCCCGTCCGCCCAGCCGGACGCCAGCAGCATCCGCCAGGTGGTGGGGGTCGCCTGGACGACGCTCACACCCGCCGCCGCGATGGTGGCGGCCAGCAGCTCGGGGTCGGTGTTGGCGGCGCGCGGGGCCATCACCACCGTCGCTCCCCGGGTCAGCGGCAGGAACAGCTCCAGTATCGAGATGTCGAACGACAGCGGGGTCAGCGCGAGGACCCGGTCGTCCGCCCTGAGGCCGGGGCGTTCGGCCACACTCCGCAGGAACGCGGCGACCGCCGCGTGGTCGACGGCCACACCCTTGGGCAGGCCGGTCGAACCGGAGGTGTAGATGACGTACGCCAGATGGTGCGGGTGTACCACCGGGGCCACCGGTGCGGCCGGTTCCGCGGGGAGGTCCTCGACCAGCAGGACGTCCGCCACGCCGGACGCCAGGGCCTGTGCGCGGTGGTCCGCGTCGCACAGCCACAGCCCGGCCCCGGAGTCGGTGGTCATGTGCCGCAGCCGGTCGGCCGGGTAGCTCGGGTCGAGGGGCAGGTACGCGGCCCCCGACTTCAGGATGCCGAGCAGGGCCACGACCATCTCGACCGAGCGGCCGAGGCAGACGCCGACCAGGTCCTCCGGTCCGATGCCGCGTGCCTGCAGCTCGGCGGCGAGTGCCGTGGCCCGGCGGTCCACGTCGGCGTAGGTGGCGCGATGCGCTCCCGCGACGACGGCGACCGCGTCAGGTGTCGCAGCGGCCTGCTGCTCCCACAGTGCGACCAGGGTGGTCGGCGCCATGAACGATCCTTTCTCAGCCCCGTGCGGGGAACGTGCGGGCGATCGTCTCCGCCAGCTGCCGTTCCGCGCCACGGACATACAGGTGGGGGGCGCCCGGGAACAGGTGCAGTGCGAAGTCGGCCGAGGTGTGCTTGTGCCAGTCGGCGAGTTCCGTCGCGTCGACGCTGTCGTCGTCCGAGCCGGCCAGAACGGTCAGGGGGCAGGGCAGGGGGGCCTCGGCCCGGTGCGTGTACGTCTCGCAGAGCGTCAGGTCCGCGCGCAGCAGCGGCAGCAGCAGATCCTGCAACTCAGCGTCCACGCCGCCGAATTCGGCGGTGGCGAGCAGCTTGTCGTCGGACAGCGTGTGCCGCGGGTCGCGGTCCGGCAGGCCGGGGGCGCGCATGCCCGACAGGAACAGTCGGTCAGGTAGGCACATGCCGAGTGCCCGAAGCCGCCGGGCCGTCTCGAAGGCGATCAGGGAGCCCATGCTGTGCCCGAAGAAGGCGTACGGCAGGTCCGTGTGGTCCGCGATGTGCGGCGCGAGTGCGGCCACGGCCTCGTCCAGGGACGTCAGGGGCGGTTCGGCGAACCGGGTCTCCCGGCCGGGCAACTGGACCGTACAGACTTCGACGGTGTCCGGCAGGTAGGGCGCGAACCGGTAGGCGGAGGCGCCGGCTCCGGCGTGCGGGAAGACGAACAGGCGCCGCTGCGCGGTGCGTTCACGGCTGCCGAGCCCGCGCAGCCAGACCGCTGCGAGGCCGGCGGCCGTCATCGTGACGCTCGCACGGAGCGCGGGGTCAGGTCGGTCCACACCTGCTCGATGTGGTCCAGGCACTCCTGGCGGGTGCCCTGTGCGCCGGTGGCGGTCCAGCCGGCGGGCAGGGCTCGGTCGGCGAACCAGACCGAGTACTGCTCCTCGTGGTTCACCACGACGACGTATCGGTCCCCGGTGGGGCGCGGGGCGGGTGAGGCGCTCATGCGTCAGACCCCACCCCGGTGAAGAAGTCGCTCTCGCGGCGGCCCCGGCCCGCGGCGACGACCCGGTCGTGCACCCACTTGCCGACGGCGAGGTCGAGTACGCCGAGTCCGAACGGCGAGAAGATCGCCGGGCGTCCGCGGTCCCGGCGCAGCCGCCCGCGCAGCAGGTCGCCGAGGGTGCCGTCGACGAAGTCCCGGTTGCCGGTGCGCTGTTCGGTCAGGTGCAGCGAGGTGTGCTCGCGGACGGCGTGGTCGACGTCGTCGGTAACGTTCTGAGCGGCGAGGATCATCTCGGGGGCGAGGTCGCGCAGGGACAGGTGCAGAACCACCGGGTTGTGGGCCAGCAGCCGGGGGTCGTGCAGGTGCGGTTCGCCGGCCACGGTGGTCAGCACCACCAGGTCGCAGTCGGTGAACGCGTCCTCCACCGTGTCGGCGACCACGAGCTCGGCCTCGGTGTGCTCGGCCATGACGGCGCCGAAGCGGCCCGCTGCCGCCGGGTCGAGGTCGAAGAGCCGGAAGCCGTCGATCTCCCAGTCGAGATCACGCAGGAACCGCCATACGTGCTGGGCGATCAGACCCGTGCCCACGATGCCGACCCGGCGGGCACGGCGCGCGCCGAGCAGCGTCTGCGCGCCGAGCACCGCGGAGGCCGCGGTCCGCGTCGCCGAGACGATCGAGGACTCCATGCAGGCGAACGGGTAGCCGGTGACGCAGTCGTTGAGGATCAGCGTGGCCGAGGCGCGGGGGATTCCGTGCCGCGTGTTGTCCGGAAAGCTGGCGATCCACTTGTTGCCGGCGACCTCGAACTCGCCGCCCAGATAGGCGGGCAGGGAAATGATGCGCGACCGGTTCTGGTGCGGGAAACGCAGGAACGAGCTGTGCGGGTTCGAGCTCTGTCCGGCGTCGTGCGCGAGGTAGGCGGCACGGACGACCTCGATGAGCTCGGGACGGTGACGGTCCGTCTCGGCGGCGACGTCGCCCGCGCCGATCACGGTCATCGGCGGTGGGGCCAGGGTGGACACGTGCTGGTTCTCCTTCAGTTGACGGCCAGGGCTTCGACGCCGGCGGGCGGAACCGCTTCCGCGCGCAGCTGCTGGACCCACGTGGGGTCGTAGACGGTCCGGGCGTAGGCATGGCCGCGGTCGGCGGCGATGAAGGCGACCCGGGGACGGTGTGCGCCGGGACGGTGACGGGCGAAGTAGTCCTGGACGGCGGCATAGCTGCTGCCGGTCGAACCTCCCGCGTACAAGCCGTACTTGGCGACCAGCGCGCCGCAGGCTTCGACGGCGCGCGCTTCGGAGACGATCTCGACCTGGTCGATCAGCGCCTGACCGCACAGCGGCGGCACGATGCTGGAGCCGATGCCGGGGATCCGCCGCTTCTTCGGCGAGCCTCCGAAGATCACCGAGCCTTCGGTGTCGACAGCGACGACCACGCAGCCCGGGTACGTTTCCTTGATCCGGTGGGAGAGTCCGGCGATCGTGCCGCCCGTGCCCACACCGACGAAGAGGTAGTCGAGCGGGCCAGCCTGCGCGATCAATTCGCCCGCGGTGAAGCGGTAATGCGCGTCGCGGGCATCTGGATTGGCGTACTGGTTGGGCCAATAGGCCGAGTCGAGTTCGACCAGCAGTTCCTGCACCCGGGACAGCCGGGTCTTCAGGTAGCTGCCCGCCGCATCACGGATGGATACCTTCTCCACCCGCCCGCAAAGCAGCCGGAGTTGGGCCTCGGTGGCCTCGTTGCAGTGCGGATCGATGACCGGAACGAACGAGATGCCGAGCAGGTGGCAGTAGAAAGCCAGGGCCAGCGCGAAATTGCCGGACGACGACTCGACCACCGTGGTGTCGTGCACTATCTCCCCGCGACCGATTGCCTGTTCCAGAATCCACAGTGCCGAACGGTCTTTGGTACTTCCGGCGGGATTGCAGAATTCCAGCTTGGCGACGATCTCGCACTGCTCGTCCGCCAGGGGAATCAGCGGGGTCCCCGTGAGGCCCCTGCGAATTTGCTTGGTCCGTTCGATCAGCAATTGATCAGCACGCCTGTGGAGCATGGGCCGAGTGTGGCACGGGGCCGGTCGAGGCGGCTCAACCGCGACTCAAGTGCGGTGCGGCAAAAGCCTGTCGGGATGGGGGAGGGGCTCTTCATCGTGATGGGTTCTAGCTGTCTGGCACTCTCGTCCTGGCCCATCGTGCCATGGCATAGGGGAACCAACCCGAGCAGGTGGCGCCACTACAGGAGGGTGGAGCAGGATGCCGTCGACGAAGCCGCCCACCCACCCCGAGCACCGGGCCCGGCAACTGGATACTCGCCGGTTGCGCCATGCCGCCCCTGGCCTCACCCATCGTGGTGGCCATCGCTCGTCTCCACCCCTGTTGGCGGCGTGCGGGAAGATGCCGCAGCCGCAGGTTCCCCTCCCGAGCCCACCACCCGGCCCAACCATGGCCGCATCCTGAGGTCACGCCGTGTCCTCAGCGTCCTTTCCGGACTAAGGGGTCGTCCTGACGATTCCAGGCCCACCGGGGCGGTGCTGCGCGGGGATCCTCAGCGAAGGCTGCGTGGCGCCAGTGCCGATCGGAACCGAGGGTTGATACTCGCTCAATGTGACACTTTGGGCATATTGGGACGCCTGGCGCAGGAGGAGAGTGCGGTGGAGCTGAATCTCGCGGACAAGGTCGCCGTTGTCACCGGAGGGAGCAAGGGCATCTGCCTGGCCATCACCGAGGCACTCGGCCGTGAGGGCGCGCGCGTGGTGGTTGGCAGCCGCATGGAAACATCAGAACTGTCCGCCCTGCGTGAGCAGTACGACGTTGCCTTCCACGCGGTCGATCTGGCCGACACCGACGGGGCCGACACTCTGGTCCAGGCGGCAGCAGACCGGCATGGCCGGCTGGATGTGCTGATCAACAACGTCGGTGCCACCAGCCCACGTTCCAGCTTCCTCGATGTCAGTGATGCAGCATGGCTGCATGCCCTCAACATGACATTTCTGAGCGCGGTGCGCGCCAGCCGTGCGTCGTTGCCGCACTTGCTGGCTCACGGTGAGGGAGCGATCGTCAACATCAGCTCAGTCAACGCCCGCCTGCCCTTCCCCATGGTGGTGGACTATTCAGCGGCCAAAGCCGCCCTGAGCAATCTGACCAAAGCTCTGTCGGAGGAGTTCGCCCCCCGTGGAGTGCGCGTCAACGCCGTCGCTCCCGGCCCTGTACGGACGCCGTTCTGGACTGCCCCCGGCGCCTTCGCGGACACCGTCGCGGCCGCTGCAGGCGGCACGGCACAGGAGGCCCTGGACGAGGTCGTACCCCAGCAGATGGGCATCTCCACCGGACGCATCACCGAACCCCAGGAGGTGGCCAACCTCGTTGCCTTCCTGGCTTCCCCGCGGGCCGGCAACATCACCGGTGCCGAATTCGTCATCGACGGCGGCCAGATCAAGACCACCTGACACGGGCTGGAGGAACGGGCCGGGCGCACCGGGGCCGCCGGCCCACCCGCTGAAACAACACCCATAATCCATCCGAATCCAACGCTCCCATCAATGGTCATCACGACGACCAGCCCAGTGATCAGGCCAGTTGAGACGTGCTCTCACTTGCTCCTCGTCGTGGTGTGGTCCAGTCGCTGAGTAGCGGTGTGTTCTGCAGGCGGCGGTGGACGGTCCGATGCAGACCGGCCGGTCGTGCGCCATGGGGACGTAACTGCTGGCCGTCTTACCCTCGCCCGGTGCGGGTGAGGCCTTCCATATGTCGCACACTCCAGGGCATCGTGCGAATGATCCGTGTCGCGACCGGCCGGACCGGGCCGTATTTCAAGAGTCGGTCGCGAAGGGCTGCATGCGGGCGATGAGCACGGCGACATCGTCCGGGTCGGCGGGGAGCCGGAGTTCGTGAAGGAGCCGGTCGCAGGTCTCTTCCAGGGTGGGGTCGGGCGTGTCAAGCAGGCGCAGGAGGGTGTTGAGGCGTTCGTCGATGGGGTGATGACGGACTTCGACGAGGCCGTCGGTGTACAGGACCAGCCGATCACCAGGGCCGACGGGGAAGGTTGTGGTCACGAAGGGGACGCCGCCGACTCCGAGGGGGGTGCCGGTCGGCAGGTCGAGCAGTTCCGGGTGCTGCCCGCTGCGGACCAGGACGGGGGGCAGGTGGCCGGCGGTGGCGAGGTGGCACTCCGCGCGGTGGGGATCGTAGACGGCGTAGACGCAGGTGGCTATGTACTGCTCGAGTCCTGAGGTGATCTTGTCGAGGTGTTGGAGGACCTTGGCCGGGTCGAGATCGAGGTCGGCGAAGTCGCTGGTGCCGGTGCGCAGGCGGCCCATGGTGACGGCGGCGTCGATGCCGCTGCCCATGACGTCGCCCACGACCAGTGCGGTCTTGTCGCCGTCGAGCGGGAGGACGTCGTACCAGTCGCCGCCGACCTCGTAGGCGGCTTGTGCGGGCCGGTAGCGGGAGGCGACGTCCAAGCCGGGGAGGTGGGGCGGGTGGTCCGGGAGCAGGCTGCGCTGAAGGGTCTCGGAGGCGTTGCGCACCGTCTGGTGCGAGCGGGCGTTGTCGATGCACACAGCGGCGCGGGAGGCCAGCTCACCGGCGAGGGCGAGGTCGTCCTCGCTGAACGGCTGCGGGTTGCGGGCGCGGCTCAGCCCCAGGAAGCCGAGGATCTGACCGCGGGCGGTGAGTGGGAGCAGCATGTAGGAGTGCACGCCGGCGCGGGCCAGCAGCGTGGCGGCGCGGTCGTCGCGGGCGATGCGGGCCAGGGCGGCGTCGTCGATGTGGGAGATCAGGATCGGTCGGCCGGTGCGTACGCATTCGGTGGGGAGCCGGTCGGCGTCGTAGGAAGCGATCTGGCCAGGCGGGTCGGTGGCCTGGACGGCTTCGGTGACGTAGGCGGCGTGCACCGCGAGGGCGCGGAAGACCGCGGGGCCCTCGCCCAGGGGCGGGCGATGCTCATCGAGGACGGAGTCGAGGACGTCGACCGTGGCCATGTCGGCGAGCTCGGGAACGGTGACACCGGCCAGCTCGCGGGCGGTCTGTTCCACCTCCAGGGTGGTGCCGATGCGCGCGGAGCCGTCGGCGATGAGCGCCAGACGCCGGCGGGCCTCGGCGGCCTCCGTGGCCGCCTGATAGCGGTCGGTGACATCCACCACCAGGTCGGCCACGCCGAGAACCCGTCCCTGGGGATCGTCCAGCCGGTACAGCGAGATCGACCAGGCGTGCACGTGTGGGTCAGCGGGAGTGTGGCCGACGATGGTGTACTCGTCGACCAGGGGAGCCCCGGTCTTGAGGACCTGCCGCATCCCGGCCTCCGGCCCCTCGAACTTCGCCGAGGTCATGATCTCGCGGTAGTGCCGGCCCAGATGATCTTCCGCGGGAATCCCGTGCATCCGCTCCAGAGCGGGGTTGACGGCCACGTACCGCAGATCGGCGTCGAGGATCGCCAGTCCGATGGGGGACTGGGAGATCAGCCGGGTGGACAGGGCGAGGTCCCGTTCGACCTCCCGAAGCCTTGACCTGTCGGTGGCCAGGCCAAGGGCGTAGAAGTCGCCGAGGTCGTCCAGCAACCGCATGTTGCGGAACTCCACCAAGCGAGTGCTGCCGTCCTTGTGCCGGACGGGGAACGCCCCCGCCCACCGCTCCCCGGTACCCATGACCTCGTCGAACACCTTGATCATCAGATCCCAGTGCTGCTCGTGAACGAGCAGCGGCGCAGCGTACTGCCCGAGCGCCTCCTCAGCGGTATAGCCGAACAATTCCTCGGCTTCCGGACTCCACAAGACGATCCGCCCCTCGGCATCCAGCAGCACCGCAGCTACGCCGAGAAGGTCCATCAGCCCACTCGGCAGCGAGGATCGCCCCTCCGGCTGACCGGTGCCAGCCGGACGCCCATCGGCTGTGCTCACACGGGCACTCCTTCCATACGCCGGACCACAAGGGCCTCTGCTCCCGCCGGCCCGCGGCCCTGCTCCGTACCTATGGAGTGCGTTGGCTTCCATGGTCCACCTTGGAGCGGCCGCGCGCTCACGCACTGGAGCAGGGTGGCCCCACCTCTTTCCCAACTTGATCATTCGTGTGAGCACTGCCTGGAGTCAGCGCCACCTGGTAGGTCGCGGTTTGGCTTTGGGAGTCCTTATGCGCGGATGGCGGCGTTGTCGCCCGTTGCGTCGGCATGCGGCGGAGATGTGGTCGACGCGGCAGCGCTCGGGCCCCGGCTTACGGAGCCCGCACGACACGCGGTGATCAGTACGAGAAAGACAGCGGGGGGCCACGGCGGACGACCACGTACCGGACCACCGCCAGGTGCAGTGGTCCGCACGCCACGGGCCGCCGGCAACGCCGGGGCCCGCCAGCCGGCACGGGCACCGTGACACCCATGACGAGGAGGCGCCGTGCCCTGCGCGGCGCACGCGGCTTCCCGGAGAGCGCCTCGCGCGCCTGCCCGCTGGGCGGTCGCGCTTGTCCCCACGGCCCTCCGGATTCCTCCTGCCCTCACGTGCGGTCGGCGCTGACCGGCCGCGCGGTACGACGAAAGACGCACCGCAATGACGCACGCCCCGAGCCTGTCCGAAGGCAGCTCCGAAGACAGCTCCGAGGACAGACCGGACCGCACGCCGGAGCCCGAGCCGGACGGCGGCAGCGACCGCGTACGGCCCTCCCGCAATCAGCTGTACAAGACCCTGTGGCGCTGGCACTTCTACGCCGGTCTACTGGCACCCCGCTGCTGGTGCTGCTCGCCGTCACCGGCGGTATCTACCTGTTCAAGCCCGCCTACGAAAACTGGGTCTACAAGGACCTGCGCACCGTCCACGCCGTGCAGAGCGCCAAGCCGGTGCCCCTGGCCGAGCAGGTGGACGCCGTACGCAAGGCCAAGCCCGAGGCGACCATCCAGTCCGTGACGCCGCCGAGCGACCGCGAACACAGCACGATGGTCACCCTCGCCGCCGGTGGCGGCGGCCCCTGGGCGCCGACCGTGTCGGTGTACGTGAACCCGTACGACGGCAAGGTGCTGGGATCGGTCGACAACGCCAAGACCTTCATGCGGAACGTCCGCGAGCTCCACGGCAACCTGCTCAGCGGAGACGTCGGCGACCGCCTCATGGAGCTGACCGCTTCCTGGGCGGCGATCCTGACCTTCACCGGGCTGTACCTGTGGTGGCGGGCCCGCGCCCGCCGCGGCCGGACCGGACGGCGCGAGACCTGCCCGCTGGCACGCCACCGTCGGCGCCGCCGTCTCCGTCCTCCTGCTCCTGCTCATCGCCACCGGCCTGCCGTGGACCGGCATCTGGGGCCAGCAGCTGCAGAAGGTCATCACCGCCACGAAGCAGGGAACGCCGAGCGCGGAGGACTACAAGGTCTCCTCGAAGGTCCCTACCACCGCCGACCACCTCACCTCCAACCCCGACACCTCCGTGCCCTGGGCGGCGGAAAAGGTCCAGGTCCCCACCTCGAACACCGGTCACGGACATGAGGGGCATGAGGGGCACGCTGGTCACATGGGTGGCATGGGTGGCATGGGTGGAAGCGGCGCCGCGCCCGCCGGCCTGTCCATCGAGCGGGCCGTCGCCCTCGCCCACCAGGCGCGCGTGCCCGGCACCTTCACCGTCACCCTGCCGCAGGGCCCGAAGGGCGTCTACACGATCTCCGGCAAGTCCGAGGCGGACCCCGCCCAGCAGCGCCCGTTCTTCCTCGACCAGTACTCCGGCAAGGTGCTCGCCTCCTACGGCTGGCCGCAGTACGGCCTGCTGTCCAAGCTCGTTGAGGAAGGCATCGCACTCCACCAGGGCGAGCGCTTCGGCCTGCCCAACCTCCTGGTCGCTCTCGGCACGTGCCTGGCCGTCATCGGCATGGCCATCAGCGGCGTGGTGATGTGGTGGCGGCGCCGCCCGACCGGCAAGGGCCTGGGCGCACCCCGCCGCGCCCAGGACGCCCGCGTGACCCGCGGCGTCGCGCTGATCATGCTGGTCCTCGGGGTGGCCATGCCCCTCGCCGGGATTTCCATGCTGCTGATCCTGATGCTGGACCGGCTGGTGATCCGCCGGCTCGCTCCGCTGCGCCGCTTCTTCGGCTGAGCAACCGAGACGGGGTGGGGAGCACGCGCCGACCGAGCGGCGCGTGCTCCCCGCCCCGAGCGGAGGCGAACGCAGGTTGTGCGCACGAGGCAAAGCCATGAGCGGCGCCTCTCGCAGTGACGCGAAGGTCCTCGTTGTGTCAGGCCGGCGATGCCGATCCGGCGACCCGTGGGCTGATCTTCTGGTACGGGACGGCGACCGGCATCTCGCACTGTGCCTCGGCGAGGAGCCGTTGCGCCCGGCCTGGGAATGGACCAGGGAGGGCCGGTGGGCAGGCTGTCGGCAACCGGTGCCGGGCTGGAGCCGGGGCCGGGCGTGGTTGTTGCTGGCTCTCGCTGACGACGCGGGCCGTGGAGGAGCGGCTGGATGACTGTGTCACCGTCCAGATGGACGCGCTGGGCTAAGCCAAGGCGTTCCGGGGCCCGGCTCCCGGCCTCATCGTTCACCCGCTCCACCAAGTGGGAAGTCGAGCAGACCCTGGGGAATTTCGGGAGTTCGGGATTCTGGCGGCGGTTGCGTGATGGCTACGGTCCCCTGTGGATCTGTCACGCAGCTGTACTGGCGGCACCTCTTTGGATCATGTCCGGGCCGGCACGTGGGAAGGGCGACCGGCAGGTGGGCTCAGATGGACGTCGACTTGGCCCGTGGGGGAGTGCGTGAGGTCCCCCACGGGGCCGTGGGCGGTACCTTTCAGTAGCCGATGGTGAAGCGCCGCTGCACGAAGCGCGGCAGCTCCGCCTCATCGATCAAGGCGATGGCCGCGTCCTCCACCGAGATGCGGCTGCGGCCTTCAGCGTCCAGGACCGGCTGGTCGCCGCCGATCCGGAAGCGGCCGGTGCGCTCGCCGGGGCCGATCTCCTCTGCGGGGCTGAAGTAGGTCCACAGCCGGTTCGAGGTCCGCAGGACGGCCAGGGCATCGCGGTGACCGCGTACCGCTGCGGCGTATTCGCGGGGCAGCCCCAGCTGGTCGAGTGCGGCGTGCAGCAGCTCGTCGGAGTCTGCTCGCACCACCCCCGGTTCGATTTCGAGGCTGCCGGCGCCGCCGATCACGATGAGCCGGGTCTGTGGGCGGCTCTCCAGGGCCTTCAGCAGGGCTCGCGCCGCTGTCGCGTAGACGGTGGGGTCGGCGATCGAGCGCCGGACGGTGTCCGCGAAGTCCTTTGCGGCATTGCCCGGCTGGAAGCCGCTGATCAGGACGTCGAGTCCGGAAAGGGCGCCGGCGACGCTCTTCGCGTCCAAGACGTCGACGCTCGCCCAAGTGATGTCGTCCCGACGCTCCTCGCGCTGCGCCTGAGCGGCGTCCCGGCTGAACGCCTTGACGGTGTGGCCGCGGTGGAGGGCCTCGGTGACGACGCGGCTGCCGATTGTGCCCGTGGCACCGATAACTCCGATGTGCATGGTTCTCCCCTGTGCATGCAGAAGTGGGACGCCCCTAACGGTGACGCCGTGCACAAACTATACGCCGTGAAGTATCTGCACGAAACGAAGTAAGTCGACGCTGTAGAGTGCCTGTTATGGCAGTCACGGGAAGCAGCGGAAGGCGCGAGCGGCTACGGGCCGAAACCACCGCCGAAATCAAAAAGGTGGCACTGGCGTTGATGGCCTCGGGCGGGCCGGACGCCATCACCCTGCGAGCCATCGCCCGCGAGATGGGCATGACCGCCAACGCCATCTACGGGTACTTCCCGACCAGGGACGACCTTGTCACCACGTTGATCAACGACGTGTACACCGCCTTGGCCGACGCTGTGGACACGGCCTGGGAAGCCACGCCCTCCGCCGAACCCGCCGTCCGGATCGAGGCGTGGGCCAACGCCTTCCGGACCTGGGCCCTGGTCAACCCCCAGGGATTCCGCCTCATCTACGGTGACCCCGTGCCCGGCTACCAGGCCCCCGAGGGAGGCCCCGCCCCCGATGCCGCACATCGGGTCTGTACCGGGCTCACCGCCCTCGCGGCAGCCGCCTGGCCCCACGCCCAGCACCTCTACCAGGGCAGCGCCTTCGACTGGTCCGACTTCGACTCCGGGCTCCTAGCGAAGGTGCGTCCCGCCTTCCCCGACTTGCCGCCCGCAGCCGTCGCCCTCGCCCTACGCATTTGGGGGCACCTGCATGGACTGGTGTCACTGGAGGTCTACGGCCACATGCGCAACCAGACCACCAGCCCGGAGAAGCTCTTCAGGGAGGAACTCGCCCACCTCATACAGACGTTGGGCATCCCGCGTCGGCGCTGAGCATCCCAAGCGTCGACAGGCTCTTTCAACTGTGGAACTGCGCATGCCCACAGCGTGAGGACGGAGACGTTCGAGGCTCTGTCCGCAGTTTCCATCCGTCGCGGCTTCGGCCTTCCTTCCCGCCTAGGACTTGTCCGACCGATCATGTGACGATTCCCAATCGTGTCGTTGATGTGGGCATGGGCGGGTGATCTGACGGATGCCGAGTGGGAACGGCTGCAGCCGTTCCTGCCGGTCAGCAACAGGCGTTGTGGCCGGTGGCGGGATCACCGGCAGGTGATCGAGGGGATTCTGCACCGGATGCGGACCGGCGTTCAGTGGCGTGACCTGCCTGAATGGTTCGGCCCATGGAAGACCGTCTATGAACGCCATCGCCCGTGGTCGGCCGACGGAACTTGGGAACGCCTGCTCCAGCAGGTTCAAGCCGAGGCGGACGCGGACGGGGAGGCCGACTGGGACACCTCGGTCGCCTCCACCATCGTGCGGGCACATCAGCACGCGGCCGGCGCCCGCACCGAACCACCGCCGGCGCCCACCTCAAAGGGGGGCCGCAGCGGCAGAACACCAGGACGAAACGCCGTGGCAGAGCCTGCTCACCCCTGGTGGAGGTGGTGCAGGAGACGACGTCGAGGACGACACTCAGGCGGCCGACCGCACGGCCATCGGCAAGCGCGTCTTGGACGACACGATGCACAAGGTGGCCGATAAACCAGCCCGCCCTTGCAGCGTCACCCAAGGATGGCTCGGCCGCGGCACCATGCACAGTCTTGCCGGCCGGGCAGACCAGACGGCGGAAGCCGATGAGTCCGTGGGCCGACACCCCGAGTACACCGATGTGCGCCAGGACCGCCACGAGACACGAGAGCGAGCGGTGATCATGGCCACCGTCCGCCGCGTGCCTGAAGCGAGAGCGAGCACTTAACCACCCGAGAGTCTCCTGCGGGCCGTTACCCGGGGATGTACTGATCGGCCCAGGCGCTGATGATGCGGGCGGCTCGCTGTGCCTGTCCCCGGGCGGTCAGGAGGTGGTCTGCTCCTTCGAGCGAGACGAAGCTTCGCGGGTGTCGTGCCTCGCGGAAGATCTCGCCGGCGTTGTCGATGTCGACGGTGTTGTCGGTCGGCGAATGCAGGACGAGTAGCGGCAGGTCCAACTCGCCGATCCGGTCCCGCAGATGAGCACGGCGGACGTCTTCGACGAAGGCACGCTTGAGGACCAGGGTCCTCCCGCCGACGAACCACTCGTGCGACCCATCACTGAGCACGCGATCCACGACCGCGTCGTACTGTCGCTCGACGTGGCTGGGATCGACCGGCGCCCCGATCGTGGCGACCGCGCGGACGCCGGTCGCCTCGGCCGCCGCGGCGAGGACGGCGGCGCCTCCCCATGAGTGCCCCACGAGCAGGTCCGCCGGGGTCCCTCGCTCCGCCATCATGGCTGCGGCACGGACCGTGTCCTGGACCTTGACGGTGAAGGAACCGTCCCCCCAGTCGCCGTCGGAGTCCCCGATCCCGAGGTTGTCGAAGCGCAGCATGCCGATCCCCTCGCGTGCCAGCTGCTTGCTGACACGCGACGCGGCCGGCGAGTCCTTGCCGAGCGTGAATCCGTGCACGAAGATCCCCCAGCCGCGGATCTCGCCGTCCGGCAGGTCGATCACTCCGGCCAGTTCAGGGCCGACGACGCTCGGGAATCGCACTTTTTCGCTCATGTTGTGATCACCTAGGCAGGGGCTGTTCGTGGAGCAGGGAAGACAAGGGTGCCACCGGCCGGCGCCACGTGCGCGCTCAGGGCAGGGGAGCAGCGGGCGCGGTGCCTGCCGTGATCGGCACGTCAGGTGGTCGGCTTCTGGTCGGAGGACTGCCCGGCGGTGAGCAGTGCGGTGATCTCCTCGGCGAGGTGCGGGCCGAGCTCGCCCCAGCCGTCCTTGTAGCCGTAGACGCCGGCCAGGGTGCGCGCCTCGTAGTCGCCGTTCATGATCTCGATGTCCGTGGCCGTGATGAGCGCCGGATGGGCGACGCCGACGGCCGCCGAGACCTTCAGCAGCTCCTTGCGGAGGGTGCGCAGGTAGACGGCGGCCCGGGTGGCTTTCGAGGCCGGGTCGAGGCCGCGGGCCAGCCACGGGCTCTGGGTGGCGATGCCGGTGGGGCACTTGTCGGTGTGGCACTTCTGGGCCTGGATGCAGCCGATCGACAGCATGGCCTCACGGGCCACGTTGATCATGTCGGCACCCAGAGCGAAGGCGACCGCGGCGTTCTCGGGCAGGCCGAGCTTGCCGGAGGCGATGAAGGTCAGGTCGTCGGTCAGCCCCCGCTCGGCGAAGACGCCGTAGACCCGGGAGAAGCCCATCCGGAAGGGCAGCGACACCGAGTCGGAGAAGGTGAGCGGCGCCGCCCCGGTGCCGCCCTCGCCGCCGTCGATGGTCACGAAGTCGACACCACGGTCACCACGCGCCATCAGCGTGGCCAGCTCCTGCCAGAACTCCATCTCTCCGACCGCGCTCTTGATCCCGACCGGCAGGCCGGTCTCGGCGGCGAGCAGCTCGACGAAGTCGAGCATCGAGTCGACGTCGCCGAACGCGGTGTGCCGCGACGGGGAAGCGCAGTCCTCGCCGAGCGGGATGCCGCGGATCTCGGCGATTTCCGGGGTCACCTTCGCGCCCGGCAGCATTCCCCCCAGCCCGGGCTTGGCACCCTGGGAGAGCTTGATCTCTATCGCCTTGACCGGGGCGCCGGCGACCACATCCTTGAGCTTGCCGATGCTGAAGCTGCCGTCCTCGTTGCGGCAGCCGAAGTAGGACGTACCGATCTGAAGGACGAGATCGCCGCCGTTGCGGTGGTACGGCGAGAGACCGCCCTCGCCCGTGTTGTGCAGGGTGCCCGCCAGCGCCGCCCCCTTGTTGAGCGCCGTGATCGCCGCGCCGGAGAGCGATCCGAAGCTCATCGCCGAGATGTTCACCACGCTCGCCGGTCGGAACGCCTTGGCGCGCCCGCGCGGCCCGCCCAGCACCTTGGCCGACGGCAGTGGGGCCTGCGGGTCGTGCACGTCGGGCAGCGTGCCGGCAAACGTGCGCTGCTTCAGGTAGGCGTGCCCCTGCGTGTGCTCGACGTCGTTGTCGGTTCCGAACCCGAAGTAATTGTTCTCCCCCTTCGCCGACGCGTAGATCCAGGTGCGCTGGTCACGACTGAACGGGCGCTCCTCGTCGTTGGAGGTCACTATGTACTGCCGCAGCTCCGGCCCGATCGTCTCCAACAAGTACCGGGCGTGCCCGAGCACGGGGAAGTTCCGGAGCAATGCGTGCTTCTTCTGGACAAGGTCACGAACAGCCACCAGCGCCAATGCTGTTGCGGTGGCCGTGGCGATGCTCCGGACGCGCATGAACTTTCCTCTCCTCGATGCTCGACTCCATGCCATGCGGTGGAGTCGTCGTGCCGGGCGTTGGGCGGCGGGCACGATCCAGCGGGCGTCAGCGTCCGTCGGAGAACGCCCGATGGTATTAGGGCTCGCCCGGACAGGTACGGGGGTCAGGGTCGCGGGTGGGGTGGTTTTCCCAGTGGTGGGTCCGGATTCCCGGTGACCGAGCCGTTGCCCGTCACATTCCGTGGCGGGAAAACGCGCGCCGCCGACGCCGAAATCCCGCCGCACCGGGTGAGGTGGAGGAGGCACTGGCCCGCGGTGCCGACTTCGAGCAGTGGCGCCGCTCCGAGCTCTTCCAGGTGCTCGTTGACTTCCAGGTCACCTGTCTCCCGCCAGACCGCTTGGTTGAGCGCGCGTCCGTAGGCGCGGGCGGGGTTCTCCAAGGCCGCGTCATAGAGCAGGGCGACGCCGCGATCCGCCGTCCAGAGTTTGGTCATGACGGTCTGCGCCGTGGTCATCCAGCCGTCCTCGTCGGCGCCCCGGGGTTCCGGGCGGGTGCAGGCGACTCGCTCAGCGTCTCGGACACACGCAAGGAAGTCCTTGATCGCTTGCACCTGCTCGGCCCGGCGCAACTCGGTGGTCGCTATCGACTGGCGCCGCTCCTCGGCTCGATCCGCCGACCGCTGGGCAGCATGCTGGGTGAACCCCGTCAGAACACCGCCGAGCACCACACCCGCGAGCGAGAAGGCCGATGCATAGTTTCCCTGCCACGCCAACTCTCCCTCTTTGACGAATCCTTGTGCATCAGCATCAGCATCGTCTCGTACCGGTCGATCGAGCTGGCCACGCCCAGGCATGCCTCCCACAACCCGGTCGCGTCGTCGGCCCCAAGTCCTGGGGCCGCCACGGCCACTGGGGTCACGGTCACTGGCCATGCTGCCGGGCAAGCCGGGGAGCCTGGTAGCTCTCGCCTGCCTCCCACGCTGCGCGGCGGGCTTCTGCCCACGGCCCATCACGGTGTTGAGATCTCCGAGCTCCCGGACTGCCTGTGGTGGGGTGGTCCGGGCCGAGTACCCGCTGCATCTTCTCCAGCAGGTCGGTAAACGATTCGGTCACTGTGGCGGTATCAACTGTGTGGGCTTGCCAGCGGGTAAGGGCGCTGTAGCTGAGCAGCGTACTGGGGTGTTCCGCGCCCAGGCCCTGCGTCCGGTCCGCCAACAGTGCGGTCAAAGTGGTCACGGCGCCAGTCACATCTCCCGCTTCGCCTGGAGGTTGGGGAGGTTACTGCGGGTGATCTGTGTGTGGTGGTGTTCGCGGCCGAGTGCTCGCTGCATGTCGGGCAGCAGCTGGGCGAGTGCTCTGACGGCACCAGCGATGTCTCCGCTCGCCTTTCTCTGCTGAGGGCCATAATGTCGCCTCTGGGCGCACGCTACGGCTCCTGCTTCCAATTCGGTGGCGGCTTTCTCGTCCTTTTCCTCCCGGTCGGCGTCGGCGCTTGGCTCCAGTTCGGTGGAGGCTGGGACCCGGACTGCTTCGCTGCTTCGTCGAGGGCGACGCACCAGGTACGAAAGAAGACGGCCGATGCGCCGAAAAAGAGGAAGATTGTGAGAAAACTGGCAGCGGTGAAGGCGCTGTCCGGTGCTTTCCTCTCAGTGGCGATCTGAATTCCGAGCCGGATGATCAGGTAGTTTCCGAGCACGAGCGCTCCCCAGAACAGTACGCGGGTGAGGTGCGCTCCGATCGAGTGCAGTGGTCTGAGCAGCAGTAGCCGTCGTAGCGTCACGGCCTTCCGCTCCTGGCGGATTGCGGCTGCTTCCTGCGCCGACGTGAAGGAGCGCTCCAGGTACTCCCGGACCTTTTGGCCGGCTTCCTCCTCCAGCGAGCCGAGCAGTTGCCTGGCCGTCACCCAGTCATGGAGGAACTGCACCTGCAAGTGGGCCTTCTCCATCACTTGCCTGGTTCGGTGGTCGACACTTCGGCGCACCCGATAGTCCTTGATGACCAGTCCGGCGCCACCGACGATTCCCGTGATGACCGGAACCAGCAGTGCGGGGAGGTACGGCACGATGTCGGTGCGGGCCATGTTTCCAGGTCACCTACCTTCCGCAGATTCTCGCAGGGAGCCTAGGAGCTGCTGTCCTATCCGGTGGCGTACGGCTTCGCGTGGTCACACCAATGGCGCACGTCCGGTCATGCCGTGGACATCCACAGCGGCAGGCGGCGCCACCCGACCCGGTGCGCCCTCGTGCACGGTGCGGTCGGTTCGCGGTGTGATCGTCAGCACCTGGCCCACCCGGCGTCGCGGTGTGCGGGGGTCATGCGGGCCGTATCCCAGGCGGAGGAGTATGTGCACGTAATTCCGCGAACCCTGGCGGTGTCCGTTCGATCCGTCCTACCGGCTCTGACACGACCCGTGGGGAACACCCTTCCGTGCGGCGCTCGTACGCAGGTCAGCGTGCAGGTGGTGGGGGAGTTGGGCGAGCAGGTCTGTCCGCCCGCCCATAGCCAGGGGTGGGGAATTCAGCCAGCCGCCCCGGGGGCACTGTGCCGGTTGGTTATGCAGGGTGCGGCAGTTGTGGGCAGGCTGCCGGCAAGGGGCATCCGCAGCAGTCTGTGAGGAGCTGGTGGTGATGTGGCAGCGCGAGGCGATCGGGGTGTCGGCTCCGAGGTACATCGCTGCGCTCAGTCCTCTTGGTCCGTCAATTCGCCGTAGCTTCGGGAGGACAGGGCCGGTTCGGGGGCATCCGTCGTGCACCGGGTGGCCGCCCTGATCGGCCAGCCGGCGCTGTGCCGCATCTGAACGAAGTGGCCTGCGGCCGCGGGCCGAAGGCTGGGAGGCGGATGTGGCTGGCGGCCGGGTTCTCGCCCGCCGAGCCGCGCTTTAGACTGCGACCGCTCCGAAATCTGGCGATCTTCTGGAGGGTGTGCAGGATGAGCCGAGCTCTCATGACCGCATTGGCTGCAGCGGCGCTGGTCGTGTCCGGGGGCAGCACCACCGCCTCCGCTTCCGATGACCCGCCGCGAACCACGCACGGTCCTTGCCAGTACACCCAGACCCCGGACGAGCCGGCGGCGCGGTGGGTTCCCCTGCCGCCCGATCCGCGGCACACCCCCAGTCACGGCACGGTCGGTATGGCTGTTCGGACCAGCCAGGGCTCGCTCCCGCTGCGTCTGGACCGGGCGAAGGCGCCGTGCACGGTCCAGAGCTTCGTGCACCTGGCGCGGCACCGGTTCTACGACCGTACGGTGTGCCATCGGCTGACGGCGTATCCAACGCTGAAGGTCTTGCAGTGTGGCGACCCGACCAGCACTGGTGAGGGTGGGCCGGGGTACAAGTACAAAGACGAGCTGCCAGTGGACCTGCCGCCGGCACCGAGCGATCCGACCGGCGTCCGTCGCCTTTACGGGCGCGGCTTGCTGGCGATGGCCAACGCCGGGCCGAACACGAACGGTTCGCAATTCTTCGTCGTCTACGGCGACTCCGCGCTGCGACCGAACTACACGGTGTTCGGCACGGTCGGTGCCACCGGCCTGGAGACTCTCGACAAGATCGCTGCTGGCGGTATCGAACCAACTGCGCAGGATCCGGCGCCTGTCGACGGCACGCCCGTGCTGCGGACTGAGCTGCTCAGCGTCCGGCCGTCCTGCCGATCCTGACGAATTGTGGCACGGTCAGCGCGGTCAGCTACACGACTGGCCGCGCCATGATGATGCCAGTCACGGCGATGACGGTGTCGTCGGCGTAGGGCAACGGGCCGCGCTGGATGAAGCGAGCGCGAGGTGCCCCTACGTTTTTGGTCTAGGGAAACGGGGGCTTTGGGTCGGGGTGGGCCGAGCAGCATGGCGGGGTGGCTTCGCGCCCTGTCCTGTCCGTGACGGCGGTCTATCTCGCCTCCGCGCACATGGTCCCCGCCCCGCTCGCCCTGGACGTGGTCACCACCGCCCCGTCGACGAGCAGACCAGGGCCGCAGTGCGACTGCGGGCCCCTGGTCGCTCATCACGCACGATGCCGTCCCTCTGCGCGCGGCGGAAGCCGATGGCGACCAACTCGCCGCACTCGTCGAGGCCGGGGGGTGTATCGGACCGGAACCCGTCATGCTCGGCGGCCTCCTCGCTGCTCAGCCCAATGGCCGGCTCGACCCGACGTCCGGTTTCCTGCTCAGATCCGCCCTCGACGCCGCGGGCAAGCGGTACTGGATGCTGCAGCCAGCCAGCCAGCCAGCCAGCCAGCCAGCCAGCCAGCCAGCCACGTACGGCGACGACCACGCCGGCGGACGCGTGCTCCAGGGATATGCCGCAGCTGGCGTTCGCCTGGTGGACGCCCCCGCCTGTGCTCCCGGCCTCGGGGCCGCGGCCCAACTCGCGCAGCGCACTGGAAGGATCGCCACGAGCGAGGCCGGCCGGTCCGGTGGGTTCCATGGAGTCTGTGTCCTGGATTTCACCCCTCCGCCGGAAGAGCCGCCCGAGGAGCGCACAGCGCCGGCAGGGGCACGCAGGCCGCTCGAGTTCGGCACGTGGCGGCGGGCGCACCGGAAGCCCGGCGTGCGGATCGGGATCCGCGACAGCGACGGACGACTTGTCGGTCCGGTCTCCAAGGACGGCGCCGTGGAGGGCACGACATTCACTCGTGAGCGCCGGTTCTTCCCTCGCACCCGGATCCACCGCGACCCCCCCGCTGGCCCCGACCGGCCCCGACCACAGCCGTGTACGAACCCTCGAACTCGGCTGCACCGCGTGGTTGTTAGGTCCCATCCGGTGCAGGCCGTCCGCGCGCTGCCTCGGTGGGGACGAGCCCGTCTCCACGACGATGTCCTGGATGTTGGGCCATGCCCACTTCCGCACCCCGGGTGGCCTACTTGGCGGCCCAGCGGCCCAAGTTGTTCCGGTTCTCCTCTGCCGCCCGGCGTGGCGCGTCCGGCGATCCCAGCAGACCGTACGGCAGATACCCCGACCGGACACCGAGTTCCCACCCATGGACCTGGACGGCGAGGCAGGCCAGGGCAAGGATGCCGAGGGGGAGGAGGGACCGGGGCGCAGGATCACCGGCATCGGCCTCGACGCTCTTCCGGTACGCGACCAGCCGGGCGACGAGGGCGTCCTCGAAGGCGTGCTGGTCGTCGTCGAGGAGTACGCGGAGCAGCCGCTGGTCCGCGCTCAGCGCGTCGCCCACCTCGTCGAGCCGCCGGGCGGCCTCCGCGCGCTCCCCGGCGTCCGGCTTGCGCAGCGGAACCGTAGGCCAGTCGCGGGGCAGATGCCCGGACGCCTCGGTGAGATAGGGGCACAGGGCGTCCATGGCGGCGAGGTCGGCGGGGTCGGAGACGGAGGTGTACCGGTTGTAGGGCACGCCGTCACGGATGGCGGGCGCGTAGTCGCCGCGCAGCAGCAGCCCGGTGACCCGCTCCCAGTCCCACACATGGCCGCTGACGACACATATCTCGAACATGTCGAGCCAGGTCCGCGCGGTGGGCGCCTCGTTGACGACGTTCCCGAAGGTGAGGGGACCGTCCCCGAACTCGTCGTCGTCCGGGTCGGTGCTGATCCGCTCCCCGACGAGGGGGAACCGGAGTTCCTGGTCCCCGTCCGGGAAGCACATGATGCTCAGCACTCCGTGCACACACTCCGCGGCGGTGACGGCGACCGTGCCGGCCGCAGCGTCGAGCCCCGGCTCCGTCACTGTTCGCGCGGCGACATGGTCGAGCAGTTCGTCCGCCATGGCCCGGATCAGCGTCGGCGAGATGTTGCCGTACCGCAGCGAGTGCCACCGCGTGTAGGCCCGCCCGTCGATGTTGTCGAGCGCCTCTGCCAACCGCTGCTCGCTGACATGATGGCATGCCACATTCCCCACGTACCCGTCCCTTCATGAACTCCACGACTGGACGAAGCACGTTATCAACGGGCACTGACAGCACTGGTGCTCCAGTCAGGAATCGTTGCCTGAGCTGGTACTTCTTCGGTAGTGGCAGTGCCGGGCGGTGGCTTGGTGGTGTCTGCGCCAGTGGGACCAGTTCGGTGCGTGGGCGATGGGTCATCGTGGGGTCATCGTCGGGTCTGGGGCGGGGAAGGAGAACGTCCAGGAGTCGCCGGACCTCTGCCTGTGCTGGGGACCGGCCCCCGCCGCCCTCAGGCACTCGTGGCCGTGCCGCTCACGCAACTCCGCCTGGCGGTTGCGCGACCCGACGAACCGTCCCCGGTGTCCGTGCAGGGCACCGCAGGCTTTCGGCGTGGTTGCCCCGCTCGCACCCCGTCGCGGCCGCTTTCCACCAGGTCTCTTGGACCGAGGCGTCACGCCGGACCCCGTCGAGAGAACGCCCTGAGCGCCTGGCCGGCCGCCGCAGACGTCGCCCTGCGGCACCACCACGGCACCGCCACTCAGCCAGTCGCCGCATCAGCCTCCTGGTTCGGCGATGAGCTCAGCGTCCCGCCCAGTTCCCCGGCCCGGCGCACGAATGTCTCCCGCAGGTCACGCGCCGCCCGCGGCACGGACTGGGCTCTGCGTCCTTGCAGCATCAGCAGCACCCGGGGCGCGGCGCCTGCCAGTGGCCGGTAGGTGATGGCGCCGAGTCGTTCCAGCGGATCCCCGATGATGCTGAAGTCCGGCAGTACAGTGGCCCCGAGCCCCTCCGCGACCATCAGCTTGCCCATTTCCGCTCCGTCGGTGGAGTACGCCAGGGACGGGGTGCGGCCGTTCAGGAGCCGGTGCACATAGCGGTTCATGACGTAACCGGAGCGCATGGCGATCAGGGGCTGGGTCAGCAGGTCGTCCACGCTCACCGCGGCCCGGGGTGCGAGCGGGCTGTCGGGCCGCAGGCACACCACCGGCTGCCCGTGCAGCAGTTGTGTCGACTCCAGGGCGGGCGGCACGTCGTCGCCCTCCAGGTGGTTCACCAGGCCGAGGTCGAAACCGCCCTCGGTCAGGGCCCGGTGTATGTCCGTCTGCTGCGCGGCGACCACCTCCACCTGGGTGACGGGGTGCGCGGCACGGAAGGCGCGCACCACCGGGATGAGCAGCGGCACGGTGGCCGCGTTGACCGTACCCACCCGCACCATGCGGCTGATGCGGTGCTGCTCGCCCGCCGCGGCCCGCAGCCGGTCCACCGCCTCCAGTACGCCGGCGATGTGCGGCAGCAGCTCCCGGCCCTCCGCGCTCATCGTCGCCCCGGTGCGTTTGCGTTCCAGCAGATCGACTCCCAGTTCGCGTTCCAGGTTTCTGACGGTTTCGCTCAATGCCGGCTGGGACAGGCGGAGTTCCTCCGCGGCCCGGCGCAGCGAGCCGAGACGCGTCACTGCGGCGATGTATTCCAGTTGTTCTGTCCGCACGGCAGCAGAATTCCTACGCCCCGGGACCGGTTCAAGGGTTTCCCTGTCACAGCTTCGTGAAATCCGGTGGTCCGCGATATGGAACCGGTCGGATTTCCCTTGACTGTCCCGAGCGGCCACTGCCACGATCGACGGCATGAAGATGCGACTGGACCTCACGCGGCGACGCCATGTCGACCTCGCGCGCGTCTTCAGCGCCTCCTGTTGCTCAGCGGCCTGATCCTCGCGATCTGCCGCCCCTTGGTCATGCCACGGCTGTCGCCGCACATACCGCTGCCGCGTTTTCACCGCGCCATTTGAACTGTGCGCTGCCGCGCGCCCGCCCCTTTCCCGGGATTTGGCGTCCCTGAACGACCATGCATTCCGCAACAGGAGTTCCGCATGCCCGCGCCCATCAAATTCGCCTATTGGGTCCCTAACGTCAGCGGGGGACTGGTCACCAGCACGATCGAGCAGCGCACCGACTGGGGGTACGACTACAACCGCGAACTCGCCGTCCTCGCTGAGAACAACGGCTTCGAGTACGCGCTCAGCCAGGTCCGTTACATGGCCAGCTACGGTGCCGAGTTCCAGCACGAGTCGACCAGCTTCAGCCTTGCCCTGCTGCTGGCCACCGAGCGCCTGAAGGTCATCGCCGCCGTCCACCCCGGACTGTGGCACCCGGGGGTCCTGGCCAAACTCGGCGCCACCGCAGATCACCTGTCCGGCGGCCGTTTCGCCGTCAACGTCGTCAGCGGCTGGTTCAAGGACGAGTTCACCGCCCTCGGCGAGCCCTGGCTGGAGCACGACGAGCGCTACCGCCGCTCGGAGGAGTTCATCCGCGCCCTGCGCCAGATCTGGACCGAGGACCACACCGAACTCGCCGGTGACTTCTACCGGCTGCGTGACTTCTCCCTCAAGCCCAAGCCGCTTAGCGCCCCTGGGCGCCCCCACCCGGAGATCTTCCAGGGCGGCAACTCCACCGCCGCCCAGCGGATGGCCGGCCGGGTCTCCGACTGGTACTTCTCCAACGGCAAGGACTTCGACGGAGTCGTCGAGCAGATCAACGACGTACGCGCCGCGGCGGGCCGAGCAGGCCGCACGCCACCCAGGTTCGGCCTCAACGGCTTCCTCATCGCCCGCGACACCGAGGCCGAGGCCCGCGACACCCTCCGGGAGATCGTCGCCAAGGCCGACTCCGACGCCGTCGCGGGCTTCGGTGCGGCCGTGAAGCAGGCGGGCCGGTCCACCGCCGACGGCAAGGGCATGTGGCAGGACTCGAACTTCGAGGACCTGGTCCAGTACAACGACGGCTTCCGCACGCAACTGATCGGCACTCCCGAGCAGATCGCCGAGCGCATCGTCGCCTACCGCAGGCTCGGCGTCGACCTCCTTCTCCTCGGCTTTCTGCACTACCACGAGGAGGTCGCGTACTTCGGCAAGCGCGTGCTGCCTCTTGTACGGGAACTGGAAGCGCAGCTTTCCGACGACGAGCCCTACCCCGCCCCCGCGCCTGTCTGACCGCACCCGCCTCTCCCACACTGCTCCGCCCTGCGAAGGAGGTCACCCGTATGAGCACCACCACGGCCACCGAATGGCAGACCCGCCCCGCCCCGGCGACCGCTCAGGACTGGATCGCACGCGCCGCCGAGGTCGCGGCGGTCCTGGCCACCGACGCCGCCGCACGCGACCGCGCCGGCAGCACCCCGTACGCCGAGGTCCAGCTCCTGAAGGACTCCGGCCTGGTCACCCTGCTCGGCCCCGTCGAGCACGGTGGCGCCGGCCAGGACTGGACCACCGCCTACCGCGTCGTACGCGAGGTCGCCAAGGCCGATGGCTCCATCGGCCAGCTCCTCGGCTACCACTACCTGTGGAACTGGGCCGCCCGCCTGGTCGGCACCCGCGAACAGTGGGAGCACATCGAGGCCGAGGCCGCGCGCAACCGCTGGTTCTTCGGCGGGGCCGTCAACCCGCGCGACAAGGACGTCGTCGTCACCGAGGAAGGCGACGACCTGGTCTTCACCGGCCGCAAGACCTTCTCCACCGGCAGCAAGGTCTCCGACGTCACCGTCCTCGAAGGCGTCCTGCACGGCACCGACCATCATGTCTTCGCGATCGTGCCCTCCGACAGCGAGGGCCTGACCTTCCACGACGACTGGGACAACATCGGCCAGCGGCTCACCGAGAGCGGAAGCGTCACCATCGACGGCGTTCGCACACCGTGGTCCTCGGCGGCCGGCTATGTCGACAAGGAGTTCCAGCCGCGCACCTACAACACCCTCAACGTGCCCACCATCCAGCTCGTCTTCGTCAGCTTCTACCTCGGCATCGCCGGCGGCGCGCTGGAGACGGCGGCCACCTACACCCGCAGCAAGACCAGGCCTTGGCTGCACGGCGGCCACGAGCGCGCGGTCGACGAGCCCCACGTCATCGACACCTACGGTGACCTCACCGCGAAGCTCTGGGCAGCCGAGGCGCTCGCCGACGCCGTCGCCGCCGAGGGACAGAAGCTGCACGACGACCCCAGCGCGGTCACCGACCAGATCCGCGGCGAGTTCGAGGTGCGCGTGGCGGCCGTCAAAGCCCGCGCCACCGAGGTCGCCCTGGAGATCACCAGCCGCATCTTCGAGGTGACCGGCGCCCGATCCACCACCACCGCCGAGGGCCTGGACCGCTTCTGGCGCAACGTCCGCACCCACACCCTGCACGACCCCGTCGCCTACAAGCGCCGTGAGGTCGGCCGCTGGGTCCTCGAAGGCGCACTGCCCGAACCCACCTGGTACTCCTGACCCTCCCCGGGGGCGCCCGTCATGCGCGGGCGCCCCCGCTCCCCGAAAGAGGACCCATGACCACCGTCCTGTCCGTCTCCGGCAGCCCTTCCGCCTCCTCCCGCACCAACCGGCTGCTGCGCCACCTCGACGACCGGCTCGTCGCACAGGGTCACGAGGTGATCCCGCTGGACGTCCGCACCATCCCGGCCCAGGCCCTGCTCGGCGCCGACTTCCGACACCCCGCCATCGTGGAGGTCACCGAACTGTTCGCCCGCGCGGACGGCGTCGTCATCGCCACCCCCGTCTACAAGGCCTCGTACTCCGGCGTCCTCAAGGCACTCCTCGACCTGCTCCCGCAGTACGCCCTCACAGACAAAACCGTGCTGCCGCTGGCCACCGGCGGGTCGACGGCCCATGTCCTGGCCATCGACTACGCGCTCCGCCCGGTCCTCAGCTCCATGGGCGCGGCCCACATCGTGCAGGGCTGGTTCACCCTCGACAAGGACATCACCGTGCGCGACGACGGCTCTGTGGCCGTCGCGGCGAGTGCTGCCCAGGCACTCACCCAGGTGATCGACCAGTTTTCGACAGCGCTGGGTCGCAGCCCGGTCCTGGCCGCGGCCGGCTGAGCACCATGTCCGCGCACGTGATCGCCGACGACGCCGAGGCCCTCGCCGTCACCGCCGCCCTGGCCGAGGAATTCCGCGCTGGAGCCAGTGCACGCGACGCCGAACGCAACCTCCCCCGGGCCGAGGTGGAGAAACTGTCCGCCTCGGGGCTCCTCGCCGTCACTGTCCCCGCCGAGCACGGCGGTGCAGACGTCAGCATGCTCACCCTCGCCGAGATCTTCCGGCTGCTGGCCTCGGCCGACGCAAGCCTCGCCCAGATCCCGCAGAGCCATTTCGTCTACGTCAACGTGGTACGCCGTCAGGGCGGCCAGAAGCAGCAGAGGTTCTTCTTCGCCGAGGTGCTCGCCGGACGCCGCTTCGGCAACGCCCAGTCCGAGGCGGGCACCGAACACGTCCAGGACATCCGTACCCGCCTCGAACCACGCTCCGACCACTCCTACGTCCTGACGGGCGTCAAGCACTACGCCACCGGTGCGCTGTTCGCCGACTGGATCCCGGTCCTCGCCCGCGCCGAGGACGAGAACCTGCACGTGGCCTACGTCCCCCGAAACGCCCCCGGCCTCAGCGTGATCGACGATTGGGACGGAATGGGTCAGCGCACCACGGCCAGCGGCACCGTGCGGCTCGACGCCGTGCCCGTTCCGGCCGACCGTGTCCTGCCCCATCACCTCACCTTCCAGCAACCCCAACTCCACGGTGCGCTCGCACAGCTGCTGCACGCGGCCATCGACGCGGGAATCGCCGGGGGTGCCCTGGCCGAAGCCGCCGAGTTCGTCCGCACCAAGAGCCGCCCCTGGTTCGAAAGCGGGGCCGAGACGGCTGCCGAGGACCCGCTGCTGATCCAGCGGTTCGGGGAACTCACCGTCGAGCTGCGGGCGTCCGAGGCGCTGCTGCGCGAGGCGGCCCGCACGGTGGACGCGGCGCGCGCCGACCTCACCGACGACTCGGCGGCCGAGGCGTCGATCGCCGTGGCCGCCGCCAAGGCACACGCGGCACACGTCGCGGTCGAGGTGACCGGCGCCCTGTTCGAGGTGGCCGGCACCCGTTCCGCGCTCAACTCCCTCAACCTGCATCGTCACTGGCGTGACGCCCGCACCCACACCCTGCACGACCCGGCCCGCTGGAAGATCCAGCACATCGGCAGATACGTGCTCAGCGGCACACGGCCACCGCGCCACGGACTGCTGTGACGGGCAGTGGGCAGCGGATATTCAGATCGGAGACCTCACATGTCCCTCACCTTCCACTGGTTCCTTCCGACCAACGGCGACAGCCGCCATGTCGTCGGCGGCGGCCACGGCACCCCGGCCACCGCGTTCGGACGGGAGCGGCCGCCGACCGTGGCCTACCTGAGCCAGATCGCCCGCGCCGCCGAGGACCTGGGGTTCGTCGGTGCGCTCACCCCCACCGGCGCCTGGTGCGAGGACGCGTGGCTGACCACGGCCATGGTCTCCCAGCACAGCGAGCGCCTGAAGTTCCTGGTCGCCTTCCGCCCCGGCTTCGTCTCGCCCACGCTGGCCGCGCAGATGGCCTCCACCTTCCAGCGGCAGACCGGAGGTCGGCTCCTGCTCAACGTCGTCACGGGCGGCGAGGGCCACGAGCAGCGCGCCTACGGCGACTTCCTCGACAAGGACGCCCGCTACCGCCGTACCGGCGAATTCCTCCACGCTGTACGCGAGTTGTGGGACGGAAAGACCGTCGACCTGGCGGGGGAGCACCTCCAACTCGAGGAGGCGAAGCTCGCCCGGGTACCCGACCCGGTCCCCGAGGTGTACTTCGGCGGCTCGTCCCCCGTGGCCGGGGAGGTCGCCGCACGGCACGCCGACGTGTACCTCACCTGGGGTGAGCCGCCCGCCCAGGTCGCAGAGAAGATCGCCTGGATCCGGGCGTTGGCCGCGCAGGAGGGGCGCACCGTCCGCTTCGGTATCCGCCTGCACGTCATCACCCGCGACACCTCCGAACAGGCGTGGGCCGAAGCGGACCGCCTGCTGGCGGGCTTCGACCCGCAGACGGTGCAATCTGTACAGGCCGGACTGGCCCGCAGCGAGTCGGAGGGACAGCGGCGCATGCTCGCCTTGCACGGGGGGAGCCGGGAGAGCCTGGAGATCCACCCGAACCTCTGGGCCGGCATCGGCCTCGTGCGCGGTGGCGCGGGCACCGCGCTGGTCGGCAGCCACGACGAGATCGTCGAACGAATCCGCGAGTACCACGCCCTTGGCATCGACGAGTTCGTGCTGTCCGGCTATCCGCACCTGGAGGAGGCGTACTGGTTCGGTGAGGGAGTGCTGCCACGGTTGGCCGCACAGGGCCTGTGGCACCACCCGCACGACCCCCGGCCGGAGCAGACGGCGCAGGTACCGTTCGCCAGCTGAAACAATGTCAGACACCTACGCACTGAGCACCAGATTGGAGTGTGGCCGACCACTGCCTGCTGCGGCGGACGACCACACGCCGACAAGCGCTACACCCACGCCATGCCCAACTCGCGCAGCTGCGTGACGAGTCCTGCCTGACGGGCACCGTCCAGGCGACGGTCAGCCCCTCCGGCCACGGCCCCATCGTAGTACGGCGATGTTCACGGCTTCAGGTCCGTCCACTGTGCCAGCGGACGGCGACGGCACCCGCGAAGTCGCCCGCGTGGGCGAACCCTCCGAGGACCACCAGGTCGCCGTCCTCGACCTGTCGGAAGCTGATCGCGCGGTCCAGGGTGATCGGGATCGCCGCGCCGAAGAGGTTTCCGTACTCGTCGAAGGTGTGCAGGTGGCGTTCGGCCGGCAGTTGCAGCGCTTCCCGCCAGTTCCGTAGAAAGGTGCGGTTGGGCTGGTTGGTGATGAGGGCGTCGATGTCGGCGGTCGCCACGCCGAGCCGCCGGCACAGGTCCTCGACCACCTCGGGGACGAGGCGGTTCCCGCGCGCCAGGACCTTGGCGACGCCGGCGTCGGTGAACCCGATCCGCAGCTGGGACTCTCCCGGTTCCCAGTACTTGCGGCCGTCGTCGAGGACTACGGTCATGTCCCCGGCGTACTCGGCGATGTGCCGGGTCGCCACGTCGAGGACCGGTGCGTCGGACGACGTCGTCACGTACCCCACACCGCATCCGTCGCCCGGGATCGCGGCCTGGGCGAGCCGGCGCACCTGGGACTGGGTGAACCACTGACCCGCGGCGCTTTGGGCATTGCAGATCAGGGCGCTTCTCGCGTCGGTGGTGGCGAGGATCTGCCGGGCCAGTTTCAGCATGTACACGAAGGAGGCGCAGCCCGCGTTGGCCACGTCGACGAGCCACTCCGGGTTCAGGCCCAGTCGGCGCGCCACTTCGGTGCCTGCGCCCACGAACGGCAGGTCCGGCAACTGGCTGTGCACCAACAGCACGTCGACGCCCCGGATCTCGTCCCTGCCGTGTCGTTCGATCAGAGGCTGTACGGCGCGTTCGACCATGTCCGCGTTCGTCTCGTCGGCAGCCACGTGGTGTCGTAATGGCGGGACCCTGAACATCGGGTGGTCGCGCAGTTTGTCCTCGGCCCCGGGATGCTCGGTGTAGAACTCCGCGGGAACCGGCTCGCCGGGAAGGTAGCTCGCGACGTCGATGAGGCTGACCGTCGTCACCGCGCCACCGCCCTCGACGGCGCCGCGCTGACCGGCAGGCCGTTGCGGTGGCGGTGTTCCAGGATCGCCTTGAGGTTGTGCATCTCCACGGTGTGCCCCGCGTAGAAGAGGTCCCAGTAGTCGCCCACCCAGGGCCGGTCCGGGCGGGGCGCCCTCTCGGGATGGGGGTTGGCGTCGTAGTAGGGGTGCCGGCAATTGGTCCATGTGATCACCGAACCCGGCCTGTCCAGCACCAGCTGCGCCGGGACGACGCGCATCAGGTAGATCATCCACAGCTTCTCGCCCTGGTCCCAGGAGCAGTGGTAGTCCACGGTCATGGCGTCGGGGTTGGCGACCACCTCGCAGTAGATCCTGGTGTCGTCCTCCAGCCGGTCGTGGCCGACCCACAGCCCCGGTGTGCCGGAGGGCGCGAAGTCCCGCAGGCTGCAGGTCCATTCCTCCAGGTGGTGTCCCTGGCGCAGGTAGTCGTAGGCCGCCTCCGGGGGGCAGTCGACGTACTCGTGGAGGGTGCAGTACTGCCCGTAGACCTGATGGTGGGGGTAGACGGCGTGGGTGAGCTCCATGCAGTGGGCGGTCAGTTCCTCCTTGCCGGCGTTCTCGATCCGGAGCAGGCCGGGGATGTCAGCCAACCTGGACGCCTCCTCGTTCATCCGAAGTCTCCTTTTTCGTTGTGTCGTTGGGGTGCGTGGTGACGCCGGAGCTGTCGGTACGGGCCCGGAAGGGGAGGAACGGCGGGATCTCCCGTGGGTCGCAGTCCACCGCGACGAACGCGGGGCCGCTGCCCGCATTGCCGCGCAGGAGTGCCGCGCGCAGCTGTGCCACGTCGCCGGCCCCCGTGGCGTCGAGGGAGGGGAAGGCGGCGGCCACTCCGGCGGCGAGGTCGGTCCGGGCGAACGAGTCGTCGGTGCGGACACCGCCCTGGAAGAACTCCTCGCGCAGCGCGCACATGGCGTGGGCGTTGTTGTTGAAGATCACGAAGGTCACTGGTGCCGCGTACTCCACGGCGGTGTGCACTTCCATCCCGTGCATGAAGAAGGCCCCGTCCCCGGCGAGGACGTAGGTGCGTCGGCCGGTGGCGAGCGCGGCACCGATGCCGGCACCGAAGGTGTAGCCCATGCCGCCCATGCCGACGGCCACCACGAAGCGGCCGCGGCGCGGTGCCGGCAGCAGGTGGACGGCGCTGGCCCCCGCGTTGCCGGCGTCCACGAAGACGTGTGCGTCCTGAGGGAGAGCCGCCTCCACCGCGCCCACCGCCTGACGGTGGGGGAGGGTCCGCCCGAGGGCATGGGGAGGCGGGCTCGGCGCGGGGGTGGGACGAGGGCCGGCGTGCCGGGGAAAGGGGCGGGGGAGGGTCGGCAGGCGGGCGGTCACCGCGAGCAGCGCCTCCCGCAGGTCCCCGCCCAGCGCGGTGCCTGCCACGAAGGGCGGTTCCGGACCGATGCAGAGGACATCGGTCGCGGCCAGGGCCCGGTCGAGGCTGCCGCGTGCCAGCAGCGGCAGCCGGGTACCGACCAGCAGGCACACGTCGGCCCGTCGCAGGCAGTCTTCGACGTTGTCGTGGCCCATCACCCCGGCCACGCCTGCGAAGCGGGGATCGCGGTTGTCGAAGACGTCCTTGGCATCCGGGGTGACCGCCACCCAGGCCCCGAGGCGACCCGCCAGTTCGGCCAGCTCGGTGCGCGCGTCGGCGGCGGCGACGTCCTCACCGGCGATGACGAGGACGTGGCCGGCCGCACGAAGGGTCTTCGACACGGTGGTGAGGGTGGCGTCGTCGAGCCGCGCCTCCGATGCCGTCGGCGCAGGCACGCGCGGGGGCGGGGCCGCGCCGCGGCCGGGCACCCGGATCCGTGCCTGCTGCACGTCCTTGGGCAGCAAGAGTACGGCCGGCCCGCGTGGATTGGCCCGAGCCGCCGCCACTGCCTGGGGCAGCAACTCCATGAGCGAGTCCGCGTCGTCCACCCGGGCGCAGAACCGGGAGATGGGGGCGAAAACCTCCCGGGCGTCGAAGGAGCCCGCCTTGCCGCTGGAGTCCTGGAACGCCCCGTGGCCTTCCTGGCCGGTCGGCGGCTGCCCCACCAGGGCCAGCACCGGCACCCGCGAGGCATGGGCCTCCGCCAGGCCCGGTACGAGGTTCATCGCCCCACCGCCCGAGGTGGCGGCGACAACGCCGAGGCGCCCGGTGGTGCGTGCGTACCCGTCGGCCATGGTGACGGCGGAGAACTCGTGCTTGGCGACGATGCCGCGGACGGCGCCGCTGCGGTGCACGGCGTCGTACAGGTCCTCGATGTTCGCGCCGCCGACGCCGAATACGTGGGAGACGCCGGCCCCGGCGAGTTCCGCGACCAGATGGTCGACCAGGCGTGCCGTTTCCGCGTCGCGCAGGTGGGAGGTCGTGCCGGTCATAAGGGGTTCCTGTCCCTCTCGTGGTGCCGGTCGACGAGGCCGGCCGGCGAGATGACCTGAAAGCGGTGTCGGTATTCCTTGGGGGTGAGCCCCAGGGTTCGTGCGAAGGAGCGGAAGAAGGTCTCGGGGGTGGCGAATCCGCAACGGCCGGCTATCTGACTGATCGCCAGCTCGGTGGTCTCCAGCAGTTCGCGCGCCCGGGCGATGCGGGTCCGCTCGACGTAGTGGCCGGGTGTCGTGCCCACCTCGCGCCGGAAGACGCGGGCGAAGTTGCGCTCACTCATGTTGGCGTGCCGGGCGATCTCGGCCACGGGCAGCGGGTTGTGCAGGTTGCCCAGAATCCACTCTTGCGCTGCCCTGATCGGCGGGTGATCGGCCAACTGGGCGTCGAGGACGGCGCTGTACTGGGACTGCCCTCCGTGCCGCTTGAGGAACAGCACCAGAAACCGTGCCGTCTCCAGGGCGAGGGCCGCCCCGTGATCGGCCTCCACCAGAGCCAGCGCCATGTCGATGCCCGTCGACACGCCCGCGGAGGTCACGAAGGGGCCGTCCCAGACGAAGATCGGCTCGGCGTCCACCGTCACCTCCGGATAGCGGCACGCCATCGCTTCGCTGTACGCCCAGTGGGTGGTGGCGCGCCTGCCGTCGAGGAGCCCCGCCTCCGCCAGCAGAAAGGATCCGCCGCATACGGAGGCGACTCTGCGCGAACGTCCTGCCGCCCCACGGATCCAGGAGACCAGCACCCGGTTCCGCAGTGCGTTCTGGAGACTCCAGCCGCCCGGCACGAGGAGCGTGTCGATCGGTCCCTGCCCCGCCTCCAGGGGCGCGGCTTCCACCACCACTCCTGAACTCGTGCGCACCAGCGGTGCGTCGGCGGAGACGAAGTCAACGCGGTAGCGGGCGCCCGACGGGTCGAGGAGCCGGTTGGCGGTATCGAACACTTCAATCGGTCCGGTGATGTCCAGGGCCATCGCCCCCGCGTACACCACCACAACAACACGTCGCTCCAACACAGTCGCAGTCTGTATTGGCCATCGCACTGGCTGCAATGACAGATTACTGACGTATCCGGCCAGAAGGCGGCCGTCGGATCGGGGATAGGGGGACTGGCCAGGCAGTTCGTGTGCCTGGGCGGACGGCGCTGGGTGGGGCGGCTCACAGGGCGTTGGCGCAGTGGTAGGGGGCGGCGACTCATTGCCGTGCCACCGGAATTTCCGGCTCGAAGTGGTGTGCCGCACGGGCGAGTTCCCCCTGACGGTCCCGCATTGGGCGCACCAGTGGCCGTGGTGCTCGGCCGCCTCGACCGGGCGGGTGCGATTGATGTCATCCACGACCTCGCGCACCGTTGCCGACCCGCCCCACCGCCGGAGCCGGTCCGTGATCTCGGCTTCCGAATCCCCCAGCCGACGCACCGTTTCCCCCTTCTGCGGCACGACCTCGCGCGGTACGCCCGATCAGGACCGACAGGCTCGTACTCCGTGAGCCCGAGGTCCGGGACCGTGCGGCGTTCATCGAACTGCTGGCGTCGCCAGAGGTGCACACCTACCTCGGCGGCCCCCGCCCGCGTGAAGAGCTTGAGCGCGAGCCGCCCGGGGTGCCTGAGCGGTGGCCCGGGAGTGAGCGTGGGGATTCGGGTATGCCACCGAGGCGTGCGCGGCGGCACTCGACCGGTTCGAGGGCGTCCTTCCCGGCGAGCCGGTAGTGCTCCACACCCAGACTGCCAACGTCGGCTCGATGCGCCTCGCGGCGACCCGATCCGTTTGCACCCCCACGGGATGCCCTTCCCTCAGGTGAGATGACCGTGGTCATGGACGAGTCCGGGGGTGTCCGCATGACGAAGAGGGCCTGGGACCTGCTGGATCCCAAGCGTTCAGCGTCCTGGTGAACCGAATGGTTGACAGGCTGTAACAGTACTGGTTCCAGCAGTGCCCTGATGGGCCGTGCTTCGACCGAAGGCTTCCTACTGCGGTCCAACAGGTGATGGCCCGTCCGCTGACGTATCGCTCACGCAGGCCGGCGAGGGGCCGGACCCCGCTCGGCGCCTCCTGAGCAGACGCAAGAGCAGGATGACGCCGAGGGCCTGGAGGAGGAACTGGGTGGCCAGGGCGAGACGGAAGTCTGCAACGCCCGGATCCGCAGAGGTGGCGTGCGCGCGATCGAGGGTGACGCCGATGAGCATCATGGCCAGCAGGGCGGCCGTGTAACCGCCGATGTTTGCGATGCCCGTTGCTGCGCCGACGCGGTGCATCGGGCTGCCGGATCGCGCGATATCCAGGCCGAACACCGCCGCCGGGTTTCCTAGGCCGAGCACGATCGCCAGCAGAAACAGGACGGGCAATGGTGTGTGCGCACCAGGCCAGAGCAGCACGAGTCCCCACATCACCGAAGTGGCACCGACAATGACGAGCACCAGAGGGATGCGCCAGTGGGGGCGGCGGCCGGAGATCACACCGAACACCGGCCCCAGCGCCATGGTCACTACCAAGGGCACGGCCGTCACATAGCTGGCCGTCGTTGCGGACAGCCCTTGGCCCTGCGTCAGGAAGGGGAATCCCCAGAGCAGTACGAAGACTTGGACGGGGAAGTGGACGGTGAACATCAGCCACAGGCCCACCCGCGTCGCGGGCTGCCGCCACGCCTCGGCCAGCGCAGCACGCAAGGTCTCGCCCGGGGAGCCGCTTCTCCCGGACCGCAGAGCATCAGGAGGTGCGTCCCGCACGCCCAGCCATACGGCGACGATCAAGCATGAGGTGGCCAGCGCGACGGAGAAGAAGACGGGCTCCCAGCCGAAGGCCCGCAGTGCGGCGGACAGCGGAGGGGCTGCCGCCAGGCCACCCGCCGTGCCCACCACGACGGTGACCTGCGCGAGGACGGGGGCGCGGGCAGCGGGGAACCATGCGGCGATCAAGCGCAGTACGCTGAGCATCACCATGGCGTCCCCGCAGCCCAGCAGGGCACGGCCCGCGAGCACCGCGGCGAAGGATGTGCCACCCGCCACCATCGCCTGCCCGCCCGCCATGACCGTCAGGCTCAGGGTGAGCAGCTTCCGCGGCCCGTACCGGTCGACCAGCAGGCCGACCGGTACCTGGGTGGCGGCGAAGACGCCGAGCTGGACCGCGCTGAACAAGGACAGTAGCGTCGCGTCGATGCCGAGACGGTCCGCCGCCATGGTGCCTGCAACGCCGAGGCTGCCCCTGTGGAATATGGCCACGACGTACGTCAACGCGCCGGCCGCCCAGGCCACCCACGCCCGGGTGGGGACTCCCGCCACGGCCCCCCGGCCGCCTGACGAGTCCAGTGCCCGGGACCCGGTCTCCGGGTTACCGGGAGGTGCCCCATGCCCCACTTCGAGCTGGCCGCGCTGAGGTTCGCCCGTCGGCGGCATCAGCCCTCGTCCCACGCGCGAACTCCCTGGGAGGCGAGGAGAGCCGCGTGCCCGTGGTCCATCATCACTGCGGTCGCCCCGTGAAGGCCGATCTGCTGCCTTTGGCGAGCCATGTCGCTCGCGCGAAGTTTCTCGTGCGCTGTGTGTCCCGACCGAAGGTGACGAAGGCCGAAATCCTCTCGTGCAGCGCGTCGGCATCCGAAGAATCGCGCCCCGGAACCATCGCGCCTGCGTGAGTGATCCGGACGTCGAACACCACGAGATCACCTGCATCCATCAGTGCCTCGGTGGGATGCACGGGTTCGAGTTCGGGCCGCAGATGCGAACCGGGGTCCACACGCAGGCAGTTGATGCTCGTCGACTCCTGGAGGTAGATGCCGACCTTGACGACCTCGGGTGGCCCCTGAAAGAGGGATTCAGGCGACTCACCGAAGTAGCCGGAGAGCGGATCCCCCTGCGCCTGGCTACCGCTGTCCTTGTGCCAGCCCTGGGTGAAACCGTGGTGAGCGTCGCTGTGCCCGGTGAAGATGACTTCGCGAACGCCGAGAGCCGATCGAGCGAGGTCGACCACCTGGGGATGTGCATAGAGCCAGGACAGGCCGGGCACGAAGTGCGCCGCAGCCGGCTGCACTTTCGCCCCCTGCAGTGACACGCCATGACCCGCCTGGAAGTGCGTGGCGATCAAGATCCGAGCCGTGTGGACTTCATCCGCATCGAGGCGCTGCCGAGCGATGGCCCAGCCCTCTGTGGCGACGCGGGCTGCTAACTCCGCAGGGTGTACACCGGTTGTAGTCAACGAGAACTCCCGTGATGAGACGGACGTGTTCGGACCGCTCCGGTGGAAGCGGAAGAGATATCCTTCGCCGCACATGCCAATCGCGGACGCACGGTGGGCAAACAGGTGACGACGAATCCACGATGAGGCAGCAATCCCATGCATCGGCTGGGAGAGTGCGGCCATGTCTTCCTTCGTTGTGTTCGACCTTGAGTTCACGTCCTGGCCCGGTGCGCTGGAGCAGGACTGGGGGGCGCCCGGGCAGTTGCGTGAGGTCGTGCAGATCGGCGCCCTGCGCTTGAGTGAGGACTGCTCGGTCCTCGAGGAGTACGAGACGCTGGTGAGGCCCGTGGTCAACCCGCAACTATCTCCGTACTTCACCGAACTCACGGGGATCACCCAGGAGTCCGTGGACCAGGACCGGGTTCCACCCGCACAAGCACTGGGCGAATTCCTGGGGTTCTGTCAGGGGCAGACTGTGCTCTCCTACGGCAACGACATGGTCGTCCTCGGAGAGAACATCGGCTGGGCGCGCGCACGAGGAGAAGAGCTCAAGCACAGCATGCTCGACGCTGCGTTCGTCAACATCCGACCCTGGGTGAACACCGTGGCCCCAACGACAACAACAGCCAACGTCGGCCGCCTGTGGGACGTGCTCGGCCTGCCCAAACCCGTAGCCGGGCAGGAGCATTCAGCGCTCTTCGACTGCTATTCCTTCGCCACCGCCCTCGCGCACCTGTCCGACCACGGGGCCACCTTGCCGGAGGGGTGCAGGTAGCGTTCAATAGCCCGTGATGATGGACGTCCCACGCCGGCCCGTCGAGTGAACCGCCCCGAGCTCACATCGCTCTCCAGCACGGGCTGCTGCCGGCGAACCCGGCGTGAGTGAGGTGAGGGGGGCGACGGGCCTCCGACCCGCCGAGTCAGGGGCGTGTGCTCGAACTGTCTACAGCGATGTCACCGGAGCTTCGCGCCGCGCACGAGGCCGCAATGAAGCTGGTGGCTGAGCTCGGGAGCCCCTGTCTCAGCTGGCCGGATGTGTGGCGATCTCGGTTGGTCCGACTGGCGACGACGCCATCAGGCCAGGTCCCGGGCCTGCCACTACGAACGGTAGGCAACCCTCAACCGGAGTTCGTGATGCCGGATGCGGCGTTGGTAGTGACAGCGTTTGGCGGCGGCCATGGCGGTGAGGAAGGCGTGAGCGAGCATCGCGAGGGTGATGTGTCGGTACCAGCCCGGGGAGCGGCGGACTTTGTACTGGTCGAGGCCGCATTTGTTCTTCGTGTTCTGGAAGCAGCACTCGATTGCTCAGCGGCTGCCGGCGACGGTGACCACATGGTTCACGGTGACCCCCGTGGCTGCGTATGCCAGGTAGTAGGCGAACTCGTCCGGGCAGGCGATGCTGCGGCGGGCCAGTACCCACCTGCGGTGGGAGGGCCCGTCCCCCTCGAAGGACGGGACGGCCGGCAGCATCGCGGCGGCCCAGTCGTAGACGCGTGGGCCCTTGGCGCCGTCGCCGCAGGAGAGCCGTTGCCAGGAGTCGTCAGGTGCGTCGGAGATGAGCTGGTCGATGCGCCAGGACCCGGCCAGGGACTTGACCTGCTGCGATTTCGGCACGGCGACGACGTAGCCGAGTCCGGCTTCCTCGAGCATGCGTCGGAAGTGCCAGTCCTGGCCGCAGAGCGCATCCGCGGTGACCCACGCGATGGGCAGCGGTGAGGGCATGCGCTCCTTCTGGGACATCTACGCCGTGGACGAACGGGACCGGCTGTGGATCATCCGGCAGGACCGGCAGAACCCGTGGGCCTGCGACATGGACCATCCGCAGTTCTGCCCGCCGGTCCCGGTCGACCAGGGTGTCGGCAGGGCTTGATCAAGTTCCGTAGGTATCCGGGTTGTTGGCGATGCCCAGGATGGGGAGTGCTCGTTCGGGTTCATCGCGGATCGCCCGGGTGGTCTTGGCGATGTTGTCGGCTCCGAGGGTTTCCAGCACGCCGATGGCGAGGTTCCGGAGGGTCGCCATGGCCCGTGGTGCGGTCCTGGTGTGAACGGTGGAGGCGTCCTCGGCGAAGGTGACGTCCCTGATGTGGTGCGAGGAGTTCTCCACTCCCCAGTGCCCGCGAACCGCGGAGGCCAGCTCGGCCGGGCCGGTCTGGTGGGCGTCGAGGCTGGTGACGGCGTAGACGCTCTCGCGGGTCTCGCGAAGGGCCGCCACCTGATGGCCGTCGACGGCTCGGACACACAGACGCTGCCTGCCCCTGGTTTCGAGGCTCACCCCCCGGCCAAAAGGCAGAATACCGATCAGTTTCGGCCCCATATCGGGGACGTTGGGGTGGCCAGGAATCAATGCAATCTGCAGTTCGATGACTTCGTGAAGCGGCCCCTCCGAGCTGGTCGTTGCAGGTCGCAGGCGGGGCATTTCAGAGTATCGTTCAATGGAATAACAACTGGGGGAGCAGTTCCAGCCGTCGTGGGGCCGGATAAGAACGTCGCAGTCAGCCTGCGACCACGTGATGGGCGAGAAGTCGCAGGGCCGCGCCGCGTAGGTTGATCAACGAGGGGGTAGGCAGCAGCACGAAGGTCCTGGTGCGCACGGAGAATGACGCAGCGGCAGAAAGGTACGGACAGCAAGAGCGACGTGTGCACAGCCTGCGTCGGCGAAATGTGCCACTGTCTTTGTGGGCCCATTAGTCAGCGGCCCCCCGTCGGGGTGTGCGAGATCTTGCCTCTTGAATATCAAGGTTTTGATCCCGGCACCGCGGCATCGCGGCGAGGGGAAACGGCCTCTTCGCAAGGGTTGGTTCGTGTCCATCGAGGGAATCCGGAGGAAAGTCACGTGACTTTTAGGAACATCTTCGACAGTGGCGGAAGTGAAGCCAAGTCCGCCGAAGAGTCCGCTCGGAAGGTCCATGAAAAGATTCCCGGGGCTCGGCCCGAAAGGGAAGGGGTCGATCCCGAGCTCTACGACGGCATTCCTGACGCTGTGCGCGACCCGAAGATTGTGCGCGACACGTCGCCTGAGGCGCTCAGCATCATGGAAAACTTCATCACCCCCCTGTTCAAGAACACCCAGACGGCAGCGGCAAAGCAGAAAGAAGCCAGTGAGAACCCCGAGTCCACATTTGGTATGGCGTCTTCGGTCAATAATGAGGCATTCAAGGAGGTGAAAGTAGAGATCAAGGAAGAAGACCGGCCGAAGATCAGGGAGGAAGACCGTCCAAAGATCAGCGACGAGCAGCTGGAAGAATCGAGGAAGGATAACCGCCAATCAGCCAAAGACATTAAAAGGACCGACGACGGGTCAACCAAGGGGTGAGGTTGAGCTCGGAGCCGACTCGAGGGGTGCGAGGGCTGATCGAAGGCCCCAGCTTTATGAGTCCGCCGCCCTTGAGCAGCAGCAACGGCCCCGCTCGGCAGCCTGACGACTCCTCACTGGGGCGTGCCGGGCCGTCAGTAGCTCGCAAGTAATCCCTGACAAATCGTTCAGTTCTGGTGTGCAAGGAGGCTGAAGGCCATGGGCGGCCCCACCAAGAACAATGTGAGTGCGACTCATCTCGGCGAACGATTTGTGCGCCACCCGCTGACAAAGCGAAACCTGGAGGAACTCGGCATCGCCGGAAGGGCCGCTGCCATCCTGGAGCGGGACAAGGAAAAGCTGAAGCGGAAGGCCGAGAAGAAGGCGAAGGATGGGAGCGGCCGGTATGTCTCCCCTACCGGATTTTCTTTGAACAAGGGGCGATTCGACTTTCCCGAGGAGGACACTGCGCACGACCTCGGGTGGATCGCCTACATGACGGTGGGTGTGCCGCTCGTCGAAGAGCGAGGCGACATTGCGCAGCCCCCTCCCGACGTGATTGCCAAGCAGACGTACGTCAATCGGACCGACCCCATCCCCACCGACTGGTCGCACACGGTCGAATTCTCGATCTCGAACACGATCAGCTGGTCGCTCCAGGGCCAGGTGCAGCTCACGTTCGGGGCAAAAGTCACTGCGTCACTGCAGCAGCAGCTGCAGAAGAGCATGGCTTTGAACCAATCTCAGAAGACCACCCTGAAGAACAGCAAAGACAATCAAGGCGTTGACACGGAGTCTCAGTCGCAGACGACGAGCACGTCAACGGCCACGAGCACCGCCACGGGTACTGGCGAATTGTCGGCACAGCTGATGCTCGGCATCACGGGTTCTGTCAGTGGTTCACTGACCACTTCGTTCAAGACTTCGTCCACGCTGAGCGGCAAAGTCGGCAGCCGCGTGGACGTCCTGGCCACGCAGCGACGTCAGGTGCGGAGGTTCGACTACGAATACCCCATCTCCTTCGGTGGGTGGGTCGCTCTGTATTACCCCGAGCCGGTGGAGGTCAAAGAGACCCGCCCGAGCGGCCCACAGGCCAAGGAGCCGAAATATTCCAGGGTGCTTGCATGGAAACTCGGCGAGACCGGCACGGCCGCGGAGGCTTTCGACTTGACCGATGAAGGCAAGCCGTTCCTGCAAAAAGGGGAGGCTGAGGTCGTTTCCACCCTTGCCGGGGTGCACGAGATCTTCGAGCTTGAAAAACTCGATTTCGATGTGGAGAAGCACCCTCTTCACAAGGGAAAGGGCAAGGAGCAGGAGCGCCCGAAAAAGGCTCCCTCGGTGCGCGCCACCGGGCTGGGCAGGTCGTACGGCCTCGCGCTGGACGAGCCGAACAACAAGGCGTACGTCGCCGACCGGAACGGCAGGCTGTACGAGGTGGATCTCACCTCGGATCTCCGCTCCGGTAACTGGCGTGAGGTCGCGAGCGGCCTGGGCGACATCGTGGATGTGGCGTTGGACCTGTCGAAGAAGGTCGCGTACGTCACCGACTACTCAGGTGGCCGCCTGTGCAAGGTGAAGAACCTGTTCGATGACTCCAAGGCCGTCGAAGTCGTCGAGGTCGCCAAGGTCCCCTACGTGTACGGCCTCGCGCTGGACGGGTCGGACAGGGCCTATGTCACCGACTACAACAACGGGCAGTTGATCGCGGTCAATCTGAAGGACGAACTGGAGAGCGGAGAGGCAAGGACGAAGCCGGTCATCGGGGGCATGGCGTATGCCTCCGGAGTAGCGCTGGACAGGGACGGCAGGAGGGCGTACGTCGGCCGATACGGCAGCGGCCCTCTGTACGAGGTCGACCTCAACCCCCCTTCCGGCGCCACCAAGAGCGAAGCCGCCACCTTCTCTGCAAGCACCCGCATCGCGCTGGACGGCAAGGGTCGCGCATACGTCTCCGACCATGCGGGCGATTGCCTGCACGAGGTCGACCTGAATGAGAAGACCAAGGGCCTGCAGCGCGTGGTCGCCACCGGGCTTGGCGATGCTTGCGGCGTCGGGCTGCACAGCCGCACCGGCAAGATCTACGTCAGCAATATGTCCGGCCAGCTGTGGGAGATCCCCGACGTGCTGCCCGAGGCTCCGGAAACGTCGTAGCGTAGGGCGTGGAGTCCTGATGTTGACCAGTGGTTCCGGCCGACGGCGACGCAACACGACAAGCTGAGCTGAACGGCTCCAGCCGCTGCCAGCCGTCTGTCGGGCGGAGGCCGCGAACCAGGGGCGGCGCCGCGGGAGGCATGTCTCAACGCCACGTTGTTCCGGGCTGGTTACCTCTTCCAACGTCGAAGTCTCTGTCCTGAGCACCATGGCGCCGTCTCCCGCGACCGGTCACGGCGCCGGCTCCACCCACACCCGGACCAGAGGCGGTTTTCGCAGTCAGGCCTCAGCGGAAGCATCCGGCCGCCATCACCGATAGGCGGGGCTCGTGGAAGCCGGTGGCTGACTGAAGTTCTGCCGCGGCAAGTCGCGCCGGCGCTTATATGCCGATGAGCCGGTGCCCGCGCATTCGGGGAACGGGTCGTTGGTGAGTCGTTCCCCGTCGGCCAGGAGGCAGTCGGTGAGGGCCGCTTGCAGTGCCTCTGTGCGCAACCGGTGCCGATGAAGACCAGTTCCTGGCCCTGGCGGTCGTCGGCATCACAAGCCCCGGAAGGCTCGAAGCGTGCGGCGGCCCCCGCTTGGGACCACCATCCCGTGACATTCGGACGGCTGGCCAGCCAGAAGGAGCCCTTGGAACGGGTCGCTCCGTCGTCCTGGGGGAAGGAGAAGGTGGCGGGTCGCGTCGATGTTGATCTCGCTCATGTCAATTGACGATGACAGCGACGCGCAGGCCATCCCGGTTGCTCAGGATGTGCTGGAGCAGGGTGGTCTTGGAGTGGCCGTTGCGTTGCACACCAGCACGGCGACCCGCGGCGGCGGCCCAGGGGCCGGGGTGTGCCCGGCCCCTGGCGGTCTCTGTCGACCGGCCGTCACAGACGTTTGGCCTCGCGCAGGCTGTTGGCGTAGATGCCGGCGCCGTCGATGCGTGAGCTGCCGCCGGCGTCGCCGAACGTGGGGCCGTTGTTCCTCTCCCGACTGGATCCCGGCGACGAGCAGCCCGAGCGAGCAGACCAGGAAGACGCTGTAGAGGAAGACCATGTCTTTCGCTTGTCAGTTGTGGGGGAGCGGAGTGGGGCTTTCGGCGGGGGTCAGGAGCGCGGCGACGTGCGAGGCGCCGGCGTCCGCCTTTGCTGCCGCCACGCGCTGCCGGATCAGCTCCAGGCTGCGGACGATTGATCCGACCTCGTCGTGGTGGCGGGGGTAGAGCACGGTGGAGGTGTCGCCGGCGGCGAGGGCCGCGGCCGTGCGTTCCAGGGCCTGCAACGGCCGCAGCACCGTCAGGTGCAGCCAGCCCAGGCACAGCACCGCCACGCTGAAGGCGAGCAGCGCGGCCAGTTCTGTCTGCCGCCGCGTCTCGTAGGAGGCGAGCGGCAGCCGGGACATCGGCTTGCGGGTGACGACGCGCCATCCGGGGCCCTTGACGGCGTGGGTGCCGCGCACCTGGGCCGCGGCGGTGAGTGCCGGTCCGTCGCCGGAGTCCTCGCCGGGCAGCGAGTCGAAGGCGAAGAAGCTCTCGTTGGATCCGATGATCTTGCTGTCGGCGTCGACAAGCCAGGCGCGGCCGATGCCGGGGCGGGTAAGTACGGCGCTGAGCGCCTCGGGCCGGAATTCGGCGACCAGCGCCTGGCCGCCTCCCGCGTCCAGCGGGACCACGGCCGCGGACAACGGGACCTTGCCGTCGTGGTTGAGCTGCACGATCGCCGGTGTGCCGTTCTTCACCTTCGCCAGAAGGGGTTTGCGGTCCATGCCGTACGGGGCGTCGCCGGCATACTCGGGAACCTGCCCGTCATGGTCGACGAGGTACAGGGAGCGCCATGTGTTGTGCCGGTGCAGTTCCGGGTCCAGGGCCTTGACGATCTGCTGCGGCGTACCGTTCGTCAGGCGAGCCACCGAGGACAGGCCGGCGACACCCTCGCCGAGGATGCGCCGCACGCGGTCGGAGGCGTCGGCGGTATGTTCCTGCTGATTGTGTACGACAGGCACGGGCACCGGCACCCGGCCTTCGCCCAGGGTGATCAGCGGCAACGCACACGACCACGCCGTGATCAGCGCGGCGCAACACAGGGTCGCGTTGCGCATCGTACGGCGGCGGGTCGGTGCTCTCAGCATGTCGTCGCACCCGCTCGCGCCCGTCAACTGCAGTCTCAGGGACTCCAGGGAGCGGCTGATACGGGTCTCAGTTCCCAACTGAACTGAAGATCGTTGGTCATCCCGTCCCTCCGGTGATCGTCTCCGAAGACGGTACAGCGCAGAGACAGGGGGAACCCTCGCCTTCCACACAACCAACCGCCGCGGCCCACCAGTCAGGAGATCCACTCGATCGCTTGGCGGGTGCGGCTGGCGCACCCTTTATCTTCATCGTGTTAGCCGCTCGGTCCCGCGCTTGCCCTGCGGCCCCGCAGGCGGTTCGGCAAGGGCCTGTTGCGACCAGCGTCAGCCTCGATCGTTCATGAGCCGTCGTCGGGTCGCTGACGGTGACTCCGTCCTTGTGTGGTGCGGATGTTCCGAGGCCGGGGCAGGCTGAGGGCTTCGGCGGCCGTGTACTCCTCGACCGCGATGACCCTCATGCCCGCCGTCCGCCGTCGACCGACAGCGCGATCCCGGTGATGTAGGACGCGGCGTCTGAGCAGAGCCAGACTGCGGCTGCGGCGGCCTCTTCCGATGTGGCCATCCGGCCGAGTGGGGTGATCGCCTCCTGCATCGCGATCAAGTCGGTGCCGGCCGCCACCCTTTCGAAGCCGGGTGTACGGGTCGGGCCGGGGCAGACGGCGTTGACGCGGATGTTGTGCGGCGCGTAGTCAACGGCGGCGACCTTGGTGAGCCCGACGATGCCGTGCTTGGCTGCCACGTAGGCAGGGGCGGTCGGGATTGCGTACAGGCCGCCGTTGGAGGCGACGTTGACGATCGCGCCGCCGCCGCGGCTCTGCAGGGCGGGTAGCTCGTACTTCATGCAGAGGAAGGTCCCGCCCAGGTTGACGTGGGTCACGCGCTCGAACTCCTCCAGGGGCATCTGGTCGAGCTGCCGGTGGTGTGAGTCCAGGCCGGCGTTGTTCACAGCGAAGTCGAGGCCGCCGTACGTCTCGACCGTGCGCTCGATGGCCGTCCGCACCGCGTCCTCGTCGGCGATGTCGACGCCGAGTGCCAGTGCCTCTCCGCCGTCCTTCCTGATCATTTTGGTGGTCTCGGCCGCTGTGGCCTCGTTGATGTCGGTGACGGTGACGGTGGCGCCCTGCCGGGCCAGCTCGATCGCCGTCGCGCGGCCGATTCCGCTGCCAGCGCCCGTCACGAGTCCGATTTTTCCTGAGAAGTTGCTCATGATGACCTTCCGATGCAGTTACTCGCACCAGGCGATGCCTGATGCGCCCAGGTGACCTTGTTCGGGGTACGCGACGGCTGGTGCTCGTTGACCTCGGCGGGCCGGACGAGAGGCAGCCCCCTGTCACGCGTCGGTGCCGGGCACGGCCGTCTACCCAACCGCGATCGCGGTTGCCGATGGTGGTTCGCTCCCGCTCTGTGGACAACGGGGGCTGTCGCGTCAACCGATGACTAACTCAGGGGTACGACGATTCCGGTACCGTGCCGGCCTGTCTCCGCCTGGTCCAGCAGCAAGGAGGCCAGCGTGGCCCGGGAGATTCGGGGCGGCAGCAGCGGGCGCCGCAGGTCCGCCAGTGGCACGATGCGGCGGGTAGGGCTGAGAGGGCCATCGGTGACGTCCGGGGCGTGGAACACCGTAGCGCCGGCATCCAGGGCGATCTGGTCGGCCTCGACCTTCTCGGCCAGCTCCGAGCCGACGAACATCCGCATCACCCCCGCATAGATCAGCCCACCCGATCGACTCGACACGCCCGAGCCCAGTGCGCCGAGCCATACCGTCGCGCGGACGTTCGCCGCCGCGAGCGCCCTGGCCCCGGCGACCAGTGCGCCCGGGCCGTCACCCTTACCGATACCGATGGCAGAGACGGTCACGTCGACGTCGGTCAGGTCGGGGAAGCTCTGCGGGTCGGTGACATCCGCCTTCCGGACCTCGACCTGCCGCGACGTGGGCACGGTGACCTTGGCCGGCGTGCGAACCAGGGCCACGACCTCGTGTCCCCGTTCCAGCGCTTTGTCGACGAGCGCGCTTCCGGTCCGCCCTGACGCTCCGAGTACGGCTATGCGCATGATCATCCACCCTCTAACTGAACAACTGTTGGTTACGTAAGTAAACAGCCGTTGGTTAGTGCTGTCAAGCGTGTGCTGCCTGTACGGTGAACATCTGTTGCTCAACTGTTCGCACTGGTCAGAAGGGGGCGAAGATGTCGTCTCAGGAGCGCTCCGCTCCCCGTCGCCGTAATCCGCGCGGGCAGGGGCAGGTTCTCAAGGCCCAGCTCGTAGACGCCGCGGCGAAGCTGCTGTCCACCCTTGATCAGCCGGAGACGCTGACGCTGCGGCAGGTAGCGCGTGAGGTCGGGGTGGCGCCTGCCAGCATTTACAGCCACTTCCCCGACCTGAGCGCATTGATCCAGCACGTGCTGCGGCTGCGCTATGAGGAACTGGCCCGTTTGATGGACCAGGCCGCGCAGTCAGCCGCGGATCCACTGGCCGACCTCGTCGCCCGGTGCGCGGCCTACGTGCGCTGGGGAGTCAGCCAGCCCGGCCATTACCGCACTCTCTTCGGGGGGCGGATGCCGGACGACCTCGTCCCCGGATCAGCACACGGCGCCGGGGCCGAACTGCTCGAGGCCGTCGTGACCTCCCTGGCGGCCGCCGCCGAGGGAGAGCGCAGGCAGCCCTCGGCGGAGCAGCAGTGGCAGGCCGGCCTCATGCTCTGGACCGCGCTGCACGGCCTGGTCAGCCTCTACAACGACCACGGGAACATTCCCTGGCCACCCCTCGACGACCTGATCGCCGACCTGCTCAGCCTGCACACAGCCCGCCCGGCAGCCGAGATCGCGGCCCTCCTGCCCCAGTGCGGGGATGACCCGGGCTTGGCCCCGGGCTCCATCTGACAGCTGATCACGCGCCGGGGAGGGTGCGATGCCCGTGGCCGCCTCCTCTCCCGTCGGCGCCGCCGCTCCGGCCGTCGTGCCGAAGGTCGGCGCGGCGGTTGCGAGCAGGACAAGTAGGGGGCGGCAGAAAACATGGTGCGGCCGTCGGCTGACTCCGATGCCCGGCCGAAGCAGCAGAGCAGGGAGTCGCACCGGCGGGGTCTGCGCTCCTGGCCGGCGAGCATCCCACGGCTGCCGAGCGGCTCGCTGTCACGCCGTCTTCTCCGGACCAGACCCCCTGCCCGAGCTGGGCGACCTTGCCGACGAGGCGCTGCGGTCAGATGCGCAGCACACGTCTGGCGTTCAGATGGGCAACCTTCTCCTTCACGTGGGAGGGAAGGTCAGCCTTCTCGATCGAGGCCACCGCGTCGGCCGTAACCTCGTACGGGTAGTCGACCGCGAACATGACCGCGTCGGCCCCGATGGTCAGCACGGCGGCTTGTACGGCCTCCGGGGCCAGTACCCCGCTCGTGGTGATCAGGATGTTGCTCCCGAAGTACTGCGACGGCATCCGCTGGAGCGGTTCGTCGACCCGGAGCGAGCGGTAGCGCGAGTCGATGCGGGAGCGTTGGAACGGCAGGAACTCGCCGAGGTGCCCGAGGATCAGGGTTGCGGCGGGGTGCCGGTCGAACACTCCGGCATAGATCAGCCGCATGGCGTGGCCGCCGGTTTCGGCCTGCCAGCTCCAGCTGGCCCCGTACATCTCGGGCCGGCCGCGCATCACGTGCCAGTCGTCGCAGGGCAGCGAGCCGGGATGCAGGTACAACGGAACACGGAGCTCTTCCAGCGCGCTCCACAGTTCCTCATATGCGGGATCGTCCAGGTATCGGCCCTGCGTGTGGTCGTTGACCAAGGCACCTTTGAATCCGAGCTGCTCGACGCAGCGTTGGAGTTCGGTCACGGCGGCGGCAGGGTCCTGCAGGGGCAGGGCGGCGAACCCCCTGAAGCGGGTGGGGTGGCGGGCGATGGTCCGGGCGAGGAAGTCGTTGGCGAACTGGGCATTGTCGACGGCGGCGCCGGCGTCGGTGTCGGCTTGGATGCCGGGGACGCTCAGCGACAGGATCTGAATGTCGATGCCGTGTGCGTCCATGTCGGGAAGCCGGTGCTCCTCAAAGTCAGCCAGGCGTCGTCCCCAGTCCTTGACGTACTGGTCGCTGACCTGGATCTTCTGGGGCGACGAGGGTTGGCGCGAGAACAACTCCGGGATGATGAAGGCTTCTTCCAACGCGATGTAGGTCATGGCAGGATTCCTTCGTCGTGCCTTGTGGTGGTGTGGCGGTGAGCGGAGGCGGTAGGCAGGTCTCGGACAGACTGGCCCCGCTATCAGGAACGATGCTGCTGGCCTCGGCGTCGGGCAGCCCGGGGCCGCGTTCAATGCTCTAAGGTCTGCCGTTCGCTGAGGGGGACGGAGCGGAACCGAGAGCGGTGCCACGTCGCGTGCGACGAGCGGCGCCGATCCGTGCGTACCAGTCGATGAGTTCTGGTCTGTCGACGCTGCCGGGGTCGACCACGGTGTCCTGAGCGTCTCCGCGCAGCAGACGTTTCACGGGGACTTCGAGTTTCTTGCCGGTGCGGGTGTGCGGGATACCGGGGGCTTGGATGATCTCGTCGGGTACGTGGCGGGGGGAGGCTCCGTGGCGTATGGCGTTGCGGATCTTCTCGCACAGCACGTCGTCGACGTCGGTGCCGTCGGTGGTGGTGACGAACAAGGGCATCCAGTAGTCGCCGCCGTCCTGCTCGACCCCGACGACGAGAGCTTCTGCGATCTCCTTGAGCTCCTCCACCGGGCCGTATATGTCGCTGCTGCCCATGCGTATGCCGTGGCGGTTCAGGGTCGCGTCGGACCGGCCATGCATGATCACCGAGCCCTGGTCGGTGATAGTGATCCAGTCGCCGTGCCGCCACACTCCCGGGTATACGTCGAAGTAGGCGTTGCGGTAGCGGGAGCCGTCCGGATCGTCCCAGAAGAAGAGCGGCATCGACGGCATTGGCCGGAGTACCACCAGTTCCCCCACCTCGCCCCGCACCGGCTTCCCGTCCGGGCCGAAGGCTTCCACGGACACGCCCAGGCAGGGGGCGGACAGCTCCCCGGCCCAGACCGGAGTGGTGGGGGTGGCACCGAGGAACGCGGTGACCACGTCGGTGCCGCCGCTGGTACACACCACCTGTGTCCGGGGCCCAAGCTCGCCGGCGACCCAGTGCTGCAGGTCGCCGGGGAACGTCGAGCCGGTGACGCCCAGGCGCTCGAGCGAGGCCGGACAGTGGTCGGTGATCCGCACGCCGGCCTTGCGACACGCCGCCAGGTAGCCGGGGCTGGTACCCAGGACCTTCACCTCCAGGCCGGCCGCGAGCCGCCAGAGCGCATCGGTATCGGGATACGTCGGGCTGCCTTCGTAACACACGGCTGTGGCACCCAGCAGCAGACCAGCGACCAAGACGTTCCACATCATCCAGCTCGGCGTGGTGTGCCACAGCAGACGGTCCCCGGCGCGCAGGCCAAGCTGCAGGCCCAGGTTTTTGAGGTGCTCGAGCACGACCCCGCCGTGCCCGTGCACGATGCCCTTCGGCCGTCCGGTCGTGCCCGAGGAGAACACGACCCACAGCGGATGGTCGAACGGGACGGGGCGGGGTGCGAAGTCGGCGTCGTGCTCGGTGAGCGCGGACCACCCAAGGGCGTCGGGCACCCGTGTCGCGTCCCCTACAACGATGGTCGCCGCCAGGGTCGGCAGTGCGTCGCGCAGGGCTTGTACGTCGGGGCAGCGGTCGATGTGCTTCCCGCCGTGGAGGAAGCCGGTCGCGGCGATCAGCACGGTCGGCTGGAGTTGTGTGAACCGTGCTTCGGCCGCGGCCGCGGTGTAGTCCTGCCCGCAGACCGCCCAGGTCGCGCCCAGGCTGGCGGTGGCGAGGAAGGCTGTGATGGCCTGTACCCCGTTGGGGAGGTATCCCACCACCCGGTCACCCATGCGCACGCCAAGTCCGGTGAGTGCCTGCGCGAGTGAGGCGACCTGGCGGCGCAGTTGGTGCCAGGTGATGGCCACCGGGCCGGTGTCCTCGGTCACCGTGATGACGGCGGTGTCGGTGCCGGTCCGGTCGCGGAACACCTCGGCCGTGTAGTTCAGCGTGCTGCCGGGGAACCACACGCTTCCCGGCATGGCCTCGGTCGCCAGCGCGGGCCTCGCTGGGCGCTCGGGCAGACGGAAGTAGTCCCACACCGCGGCCCAGAAGCCATTCACGTCGTCAACCGACCACGCCCACAGCTTGTGGTAGTCACCGCTCAGGTCACGTCCTGCGTGCTGTGCGGCGAACCGCGCGAAGTCGGTGATCCGGGCGTTTTCGACAGCCTGTTTCGTCGGGGTCCAGTCCGGTGGCTTCGTGCTCATGAGGTGTCCCCCGCCTTCGCTACTTCGAGCAGTGCGACCGTCGTGTGCACTGCCTTTGTGGCCATGGCCTCGCCCAGGGGGAGGCCATGGGTATCGGCGAGGGTGACGAAGAGCCGGTTCCCGCCGTCGCTGCAGCATGCGATCGGCAACAGCGTCCCGGTGCCGATCGAGGTGACCAGCTCGTTCTCGCGCACCAGGGCGACGGCGTGTCCGGTCGTGGTGGCCACCCAGACTCCGTCTTGTGTCGCCCAGATTCCGTCCGGCCGGACGTCGTCGCCGATCAGGTGGGCGAGGTCGGCGTAGGTGCGACGGTCCGTGAGGGCACCGTCGTCTGCGACGGTGAAGGCGGTCAGTCGTTGCCGGGTGGTCTCGGCGACAACCAGGGTGCGGCCGTCGCCGGCGAAGGCCAGCCCGTTGGGGAACTCAACGTCTTCGGCGGCCACGTGTACCGCTCCGTCTGCAGCAACGCGCAGCAGCCGACCCGGTCGCACTGGCTCACCGGCGTGCGCGGCGAAGCCGACGTCATCCACGTAAAGGTTGCCGTGCGGGTCGCCGACCATGTCGCCGAGCGGACCGGTGGCCACCGCGCTCAGGTCCGCGTAGGTGTCGAATTGCTCACCGGTCCACACGCCGATACGCCGTTGATGCATCATGGCCCCGACCAGCCGCCCGTCCGGCAGGAACCAAAGGCCGTTGGGGACGGCATCCAGCGGGATGCCGCGCCAGGGGCCGTCGTGGTCGGTCCACAGCTTTCCGCCCTGGGTGTCGGACAGCCACAGTGCACCGCGCTGCCAGCGGGGGCCCTCCCCCCACGTCATTCCGGCCGCGTACTCCTTCACGCGCCCACCTCCTGTATCGATGCCGTCCGCGCCAGGTCGCGGGTGGCCCGCTCCAGTTCCGCCGTGTCGGCGACGAGCGCGAAGGTGTAGCGATCCGGACGGATGATTGCCGCTGCCGCCGCGTGTTCGGCCAGCCAGCGGTCGACGACCGGCCCCGTCTCCGGGACGGCCACCACGCCGAGTTGGCGCCATAGCCGCTGCACGTCCACGGACACGGCGGAGGTGACCTCCGGCTTCCCCACGACGGTGAAGCCGTATCCGCTCACATCGTCCAGCTTCTCCCCGTTCGCGCCGCGTGGCTGCGGGCTCAGTTGCCCGATGGCTCCGCCGGGCTCGGCAACCACGCCTGGCCCCAGCAGCGGCCGGTACCTCTCGATCGTCTGCGTTCCGTTCAGCTCCGGGAACGCGCCCATGCCGAGGGCTTCGATCAGGTTGGACTGCCGAGCGGATTCCTCGATGTAAGGGCGCACGTGCGCAGCCCGCTCGCTTTCGTAGGTGTCGAGCAGGGCTTGGGGACTTTCGCCCTTGACCACGGCGGCGAGCTTCCACGCCACGTTCGCGGCATCGCGCAGCCCGGAGCACATGCCCTGGCCGAGCATGGGAGGCATTTCGTGCGCGGCGTCGCCGGCGAGCAGCAGGCGGTCGGACCGCCAGCCGTGCACGAGCCGGGCGTGCCATTCGTAGGTGTCCGTACGCATGATGCGGTAGCTGCCCGGTTCCAGCCAGCGGCTCAGCAGGTCGTACACCGACTGCGGTCGTTCGAGCTCTGCCGCGTCGTCCTCGTCGAGCAGCATGAACTCGAAGCGGAGCATGGGCGGGAAGATCGGGACGTAGGTCACGGGCCGCTTCCCCTCGCACCAGATGAATCCGCTGTCCGTCGGGAGCTGTGCGGGGTGTTCAAAGGGGTGGATGTCGACGATGAGGGAACGTTGAGTGCCGTGGAGGTCCTCGACTTCGGCGTTCATCGCCTGCCGGACGAAGGAGTTGGCGCCGTCCGAGCCGACGGCGTAGCCGGCCGTGAGAGTGGTTTCGGCTCCGGTCGACCGGTCGAGCAGCGTGAGCCGCACCGCTTTGTCGTCCTGCTCGATCGCGGTGGCCGTCCAGCCGAACCAGAGGTCCGCGTTCGCGTCGGCCGCCAGCAGACCCCGCAGCCGCGACTCGAAGTCGGGCTGGTGGAACTGGTAGTCGGTGCGCCAGCCCTGGTCAGACTCCTCCTCGGGCAGCGTCTGCTGGAGGAATGCCTGCCCGTCCTCCCGGTGCAGTGTCCAGGCGGCTTGGCGCAGGAATTGGTGTTCCATGTCCTGCGCGCCGAGGGTCTGCAGAAGGCGCATGGTCTCGTCGTCGAGATGCGTGGCGCGCGGATGCTGGCAGACGAGCCGGTTGGGGTCGATGGCGGCGACCCGGAGCCCCTTCATGGCCAACAGTCGTGCGAGAGCCAGTCCGACCGGGCCGCAGCCGACGACGGCGATGTCGTAGGTGTCCATGATGCGCTCTTTCATTGTGTGTGTCCGGCCGTCGGCTCTTTGGCGCGCGGCGCGGGGGCGAGATGGCCCTGATTCCGGGATGTCCGTCCGCCGACAGCCAGGGCGAGTGCTGCGCCGAGGACGGCGGGGACGGCGAAGAGGATGAAGTTCCAGCGGGGTTCCAGGCCGGCCGCGAGGATCCAGCCGCCGAACGTGGGGCCGGCGATGGCGCCGATGCGGCCCACCCCGAGCGCGACACCCACCGCGCTGGCCCTTGCGGTCACCGGGTAGGAACGTGAGATGTACACGTTGATCAGTCCCTGGACGCCGACCGCGCCGCAGCCGCCGACTATCACGATGCCGTAGAGCACCGGCAGCGGAAGTTGGGCGCTCATGGCGACGATCGCGGCGGCTCCGAGGGCGAAACTGGCCGTGATCGGGCCCTTCGATCCGGCACGGTCAGCCAGCAGCGCCATCGCGAGCCCGCCGACGGTGGCACCGAGGTTCAGCAGTACGAGGAAGGTCTGTGAGTCCTGCAGCGGATAATCCGCCGTCTGCCTCAGCCGCGGCAGCCAGGTGTTCATGCCGAAGATGAGCAAGAACGACAGGGCCGCCATGGCGCAGAACATCAGGGTGGTGCCGCGGTAGGGCGGTCTGAGCACCAGCCGGACACCACGGTTGCCGAGGTGGGGGGCCGACGCGCTGATCGCCTGGTGGTACTCCGTGGACTCGGGCAGCCAGACGAAGGCCATGGGCAGCAGAAGCAGACCGGCGATGCCGCCGACCAGGTACTCCTGGTGGAAACTGTGCCCACTCAGCAGTGTGTTGGCGACGAGGGCCGCGAACGAACCGCCGATGGCGGTCCCACACTGGACGATGCCCGAGTAAAGGTTCTTTCGCCTGTCCGGGGCCAGTTCGAAGATCAGTGGGCCCATCGCCGGGTAGATCGCACCGACACCGAGCCCGACGACGAATCGGCCGGCGCCGAACAGTGCGGGGAGGGGTGCCACGGCGCAGGCGAACATCCCGGCACTGACCACTGCGATACTGATCAGGGTCGCGCGTCGCCGGCCGAACCGGTCGGTGAACTGGCCGACCAGCAGTGAGCCGACGAGCATGCCGATCGGAGTGAGGCTGCCGAGCAGGCCGACGAAGGCGACGGAGAGGTGCCAGGGACGGTAGCCCAGCAGCAGCGGAGTGGTCGCACCGTAGGCGACGAGGTCGAAGCCCTCCAATGTCATCACGGCCAGGCCCCCGGCGAGTGCGGTGCCTGACGGCGATGAAGGGCCCGGGGACGGTCGGCCGCGCCGACGGGCGAAGGCTGGTGTGCTCAATGTTCCGGCTCCGATTTCAGCAGTCTCACCCGTCGCGACTGCTGACCGCGGCGCTGCGGGAAAGGGGCGGAGGTGTCTCTGTGCGGCTCGCCGACGGCGGGTCGGCGCAGGAATGCGGCTCGGGGCCTCATCCGTGTGAGGCGGGCGGGGCAACGCGCCTCGCCGGGGTTTACGGTGTCGGGCGCTCTCAGTCAGTGGCCTTGTGAGCGCCGGCCATCAGCGCGGCCAGGTCTTCGGGAGCGAGGAACGACGGCGGCGGCGGAGGCCCCCAGGTGTAGAGCGCCTGCATTCCTTCGAAGGATCGTGGCGTCCACCGCTGGTCGTCGACGATGCAGTCCATGTCGGCGTAGTACTCGCTGAAGTTGCCGGCCGGATCCTTGAGGTACCAGAAGAAGTTTGAGCCGATGTGATGGCGGCCGAGCCCCCACACATGGCGTTCCGGGTGCTCGGTGAGCATGCGCGTGGCGCCCCGGCCCACCTCGTCGACATCCGTCACCTGCCAGGAGGTGTGGTGCAGGAAGTTGAGCGGCGCCTGCTGCACCAGGACGTTGTGGTGGTCGGTGGAGCAGCGCAGGAACGCGGCCGAGCCGGGCACAACATCGCTGACCTTGAATCCGAGTCCTTCGGTGAAGAACCGCTGTGTCGACTCCTGTTCCACCGAACCGATGACGACGTGGCCCAGGGCCAGGGGCCGGACCGGGTCGGTGCGGGAGAGTACGGGTGCTCGGGTGCCGGCACGGTCCAGGCGTCCGGGACCGTTGTACGGGGTGGCCGGGACGGTGATCCGGGTCAGCCGGGGTGCGATGCGCACTTCCACCGAGATACCGGCGATGGGTTCCGTGGTCCGCAGGGCGTTGGTGTCGCGTTCGCAGGACAGCTCGAGCCGTTCCAGGTTCGCGGCGATCCGGTCCAGGTCGTCGCCGTCGTCGGCGGCGACCGTCATCGCCAGCAGGCGCCGGACGGGGGAAGGTTCGAGGAAGAACTGTTCACCACCTTCGACGGTGCCGAACCGTCCGGGTGCCACCTGTTCGAGGCCGAAGTCGACGTAGTAGTCGGCAGCCTCGGCCATGTTCGGCACGCCGACGGTGAGTGACTGCAGTCTGTGCAAGGCCATGGTGGTGCCCTTCTCTCAGGCGGCGACGCAGGTCTGCCGGAGCTGTCCTATGCCCTCGATGCGGGTGATGACCTCGTCTCCTGACCGCAGGTAGCGCTGAGGGGTGCGGGCGTGTCCGACTCCTGCGGGAGTGCCGGTGAAGATCAGGTCGCCCGGCAGCAACGGGCAGACCGCGGACAGCCTTGCGATCAATTCCGCGACCGGGAAGATCATCGACGAGGTGCGGGACTTCTGGACGCTCTCCCCGTTGACGAGGCATTCGATCGCCAGGTCGTCCGGATCTGCGAACTCGTCGGCGGTAACCAGTACCGGCCCGGTCGGCGCGAATCCGGGGAAGGACTTGCCGAGGGAGAACTGCGGCAGGGGGCCGACGGACTGCACCTCGCGCTCGGAGTAGTCCTGCCCCACGGTCAGCCCGGCCACGTAGGACCAGGCGTCCCCGACGGCCACGTGCTCCGCCCGGCGCCCCATCACCACCACAAGCTCGGCTTCCCAGTCGACGCGGCCGCTGGGCAGCCTCAGCTGCGTGTCCGGGCCGGTGAGGGCCGTGGCGAACTTGGTGAAGACCGACGGGGACTCAGGCGCCGCCAGGCCGGCCTCTTCGGCGTGGCCGCGGTAGTTCAACCCGATCGCGAACACCTGCCGCGGCGTCGGCGAAACGCTGCCGTCCGGCCCAGTCGATCCGTGGGCGCCTGAAGGCTCCAGCGGTCCGTGGGCGCCTGCGGGCTCCAGCTTTGCAGCCCATGACCGGAACGCGTCCCACTCCTCGAACACTGCCAGCGGATCAGCCGAAAACCGACCAGCACTGGCTTGCTCGACATCGATCACCGCCTCTCCGGTCACCAGACACATCCGTCCGGATCGGGTTGTCGTCCTCATGGTGCGCTGCCTCCGGTGCTCTTGCTGCTGAATGTCTGGAGTCAACGCCCTCCCCGTCGATACGTCAATGAAATCTCGAGATTTTTATAAAATACCCAGAGAGGGCTAGCATCTGCGACATGACCACGCCCCGCTCCATGACACGCGCCGAGGAGATCTACCAGCGGCTGCGCGCGGACATCCTCAACGGACGGCACGAGCCCGGTTCACGTCTGCGCGTGGAAGCCCTGAAGGACAGCTACGGCGCCAGCAGCGGGGTGCTACGGGAGGCGCTGCCCCGGCTGGTCGGCCAAGGACTGGCGACCTTCGCGCCGCAGCAAGGGTTCCGGGTCGTCGCCGTCTCCCCAGAGCGCCTGCAGGAGCTGACCGAGGCCCGCGTATTCATCGAAACCCACGTGGTCCGGGAGTCCGTCGCCGCCGGCACCATCGAGTGGGAGTCCGATCTGCTCGCGGCGCACCACCATCTCGCCCGCACTCCGTACTTCAGCGACGACGGAGCCCTCAGCGAACGCTGGCTGAACGCCCACGCCCGCTTCCACCGCGTCCTGCTGGAGGGATGTCCCAACCGGCAGCTGCGGGACATCGCCACACAGCTGCGCGATGCCGCTGAGGTCTACCGCTGCTGGGCCCGCACACCGGCCGAGCACAGCCACCGCGATGTCGCCGCAGAACACAAGATGATCTGCGATCGCGCCATCGCCCGGGATGTACCAGGCGTCGTCGAGGCACTCAGCCAGCACATCAACGTCACCACGCAACTCCTGCTCAACGATTACGGGCGGCACGAGGAAAAAGGCCAGCAGGACCCCGGCCCCTCATCTGGTTGTTGAAAGAAACGCGCTGGTCAGCGAGCCTGCCTCTCGCCGTGGTCTCGGCGGCGGTCGTTCAGGCCCTGTCCTCGTATAGCTACGGCCAGGTGGCGAGTAGGGCCTGTCCGGCGGATCAGGGTCGGAAGGCCCTAGGTGTATTGATCATGAGCGTTGTTAACAGCTCGCTCGGTTTGATCAATGGCGAAGACCTCCGGTGTGGTGGAGGTGTCGAATCTGCACCGCACGGAGGTCTTCATGTCCCACCGTAATGCCCGGCTGACCGTCTTCGGCTGGCGGCTGCTGGTCGAACGGGTCTGCTCCGGTCGTCCTGTGGCTCACGTGGCCGCTGAGATGGGCGTGTCACGGCCCACAGCCCACAAGTGGATGCGCCGGTGGCGGACAGAAGGCGAAAAAGGCCTTGAGGACCGCTCCAGCCGACCACACACGACCCCGCACCGCACCAGCTCCGATATCGAAGACTGTGTCTGCGCCCTTCGGCAGACCCGCAAGTTGGGGCCGGCCAGGATCGGACCGATCCTGGCCCTGCCGGCCTCCACCGTGCACCGCATCCTGACCCGCCACGGCCTGCACCGTCTGGCCTGGCTCGACCGGCCCACCGCCCAGCCCATCCGCCGCTACGAACGGTCCCGGCCAGGCGAACTGGTCCACGTCGACATCAAGAAGCTGGGCAACATTCCTGACGGTGGCGGGCACAAGGTCCTCGACCGTCGGCAAGCGACGGACAACAAGCAGGCGACCACCAACACCCGCAAAAACGGCAAGCCGCCGATCGGCTACAGCTACATCCACTCAGCCGTCGATGACCACTCCCGCCTGGCCTACAGCGAGATCCTCACTGATGAGCGCCAGCACACCGCGATCAACTTTTGGCGACGGGCCCAGGCGTTCTTCACCCGCCACGGCATCACCGTCGAGCGTGTCCTGACCGACAACGGCTCCTGCTACAAGTCCAAGCTGTTCACCCAGGCCCTGACCACGGCCGGCATCGCCCACAAACGCATCCGGCCCTACCGCCCGCAGACCAACGGCAAGGTCGAACGCTTCAACCGCACCCTGCTCGACGAATGGGCCTACCTCCGGCCCTACACCAGCAACACCGAACGCGCCGCAGCCCTGCCCCACTTCCTCCACACCTACAACCACCACCGCAGCCACACCGCACTCAACGGCAAACCACCGATCAACCGCGTGAACAACGCTCCGGGTCAATACACCTAGGCGACCTTGGGGCCGCAGCGCATACCGATGTAGACGCAGGCTGTGCCGTCCTCCAGGGTGGAGAAGACCACGGGCATGTAGTCCTCGCTGAACGCCGCGCCCACCCCGGTCCCCGCGAAGACCGTCTCCGTCACCGGTATCAGGTCTATTTCCAGGGGCTCGGAGAAGTCCTTCATGCCGTCGACGAACTCGTACACCGCGTGGCCCGCACTGTCCCGCTCGGTCACGGTGATGACCACGCCCGCGCGCCGGTACGTGCCGACGAACGGAGCGAAGTCGACCACGGGCGGCTGGGCCGGCGGGGCGAAGGGCTCCGGCATCGTCACCCCAGCCAGCTCGGCGAGGAGTTCCCGGTAGAGCGCCGCGTACACCTCGCGCGCACCGCCGCCGTTGGTGAGCAGTGCGACCGCGACGCCCGCCGACGGCACCACGCGCAGATAGCCGTACTGCCCGATCGAGGCGCCGTCGTGTCCGTATCCCTGGACGCCGTTCCAGTCGTACAAGGTCCAGCCCAGGCCCCAACCGTCCGAGCTGACCGTCCACTTGTCGGGGCAGTCGACCATGCGCCGCTGCATCAGCGCGACCGTCTCCTCGGAGAGCACGCGGGTGCCGTCCTCCGCGACGCCGCCGTTGAGGTGCATCTGCGCGAGCCGTGCGAGGTCCCCGGCCGTGGCGAGGACCCTGCCGTAGGGGCCGGCCGAGCGCGGCATCAGGTCCCAGGACGGTGCCGGGTCCGGGTCCTGGCCCGGCTCGCCCAGGTGCCCCATCGCCGCACGGAACCGCAGCGCCTCCTCGGGAAGCGTCATGGTGTGCGTGAGGCCGAGCGGGGTCAGGAGCAGGTCCTTCAGTGCCTCGTCCCAGACCTTTCCGGTCAGCACCTCGGTGATCCGGCCGAGCACGTTGTACCCGATGCCGCTGTACGAGATCGCCTCTCCGGGCGGGCAGTCGAGCGCCACGTCCTTCGCGGCCTCGACGTACTTGGCGAGGCAGTCGTCGCCGCGCCCGCTGTCGTAGGTGAAGTCGCAGGTGAGGCCGCTGGTGTGGCTGAGCAGCTGGCGTGTGGTGATCGCCCTGGTCACCTCGGGGTCGGCGACCGAGAACTCCGGCAGTACATCCACGACCGGCGCGTCCAGGTCGAGTTGGCCCAATTCGACGAGCCGCATGATCAGGGTGGCGGTGTAGACCTTGGCGATCGAACCCATCTGGAAGACCGAGTCGGTCGTCGCCGTCACCCCCGTCCCGCGGTGCAGCACACCACTGGCCAGCTCGTGGACGGTCCCGTCCACAAGGACCGCGAGCGATGCGCCGGGAACGTGGTGCTTGGCGCGCAGTGTGTCGAGGCGGTTCTGCCAGTGGACGAGGTCCAGCTTCTTGCCCGCCGAGTCCCGGGTCCCCCAGTCGCCCTTGGCTTTCCAGTTGCCCTGCGTGTCCCAGCTCACGTTCTTCGACATGTCAGTGCCCATCTGTTGCGTACGACTGCGTACGACTGGTGCGTACGGCGTTCTCTCGATGTGAACACTGTACGCATCAAGTAACGCTGTACGCAAGGTGCGTACAGCGTGCGCTAACGTGGTGGGGGACGATGGACGTGGGACGAACAGAGACGAGGGCCGCATGCCAGCCGACGAGAAGCCGACCGCCTCGGTGTGGACCCGGCCGCGCCCCCGGCAGCGGGAACACCTGACCCGCGAGCAGATCGTCGCGGAAGCGATCCGCCTGCTGGACGCGGAGGGCGTCGAGGAGCTCAGCATGCGCAAGCTCGGTACCCGCCTGGGTACGGCGGCCACCTCCCTGTACCGGCACGTGGCCAACAAGGACGAACTGATCGAGCTGGTCGTGGACGACGTCTACGGCGAACCGGACGTACCTACCGCCGTCGACGGGACCCGGTGGCGCGCGGCCGTCACCCGCACCGCCACCGAACTGCGTGCGATGACCCTGCGTCACCCGTGGATCGCCCCCGAACTGGGCCAGGTCGGCCTCGTCCACATCGGCCCGAACGCCATGCGGATGACGTCGGCGCTGCTCGCGCAGTTCGAGGCGGCAGGCTTCCCCGCGGACGAGAGGGACCAGGCCATGGCCACCCTCATGGCGTACGTCATCGGGACCGCGACCGCCGAGGCCGCGTACCTCTCACTGATCGCCCGCAGCGGCAAGACCGAGCAAGAATGGGTGGCGGGCCTGCGACCGGCCTTCGACGAGGCCACACAGGAGCACCCGCGGCTGCGCGCGGGAAGCTCCGCCCAGCAGGACGTACACCCGCAGCGGATCCGCGATGACAACTTCACCTACGGGCTCGAGCGCGTCCTCGACGGCCTGACGGCCCGACTCACGCCCTAAGGACTGTCCGACGGGTCACGAGCGAAGCCAGAGCCGGACCGCGGCTACAGTCACGGTGCCGTGAAAGACGTAGGCCCGCTTGTCAAAGCGGGTGGCTACGGCCCGGAAGCCCTTGAGCTGATTGATCGTCCGCTCGACCTCGTTCCTGCGGGCGTAGCGCGATGGGTCGAAGCTGGTGGGCCGACCTCCTTGGCTGCCGCGGTTCTGGCGGTGGGTCCGCTGGTCGCGACGCTCGGGAATGGTGTGTTTGATCTGCCGGCGCCGCAGGTAACGGCGGTTGCGGCGGGAGCTGTACGCTTTGTCGCCACTCAGATGGTCCGGCCGGGTGCGTGGGTGCCCGCCTGCCGGGCGGGGAACGCGGATCCGGTCCAGGACCGGGATCATATGTGGGGCATCGCCCCACTGACCGGGCGTGACCAACAGGGCCAGAGGCCGCAGTCCGCCTTCACCAGCCCGGTGGATCTTTGTGCTCAGCCCTCCGCGTGAACGGCCGAGGGCTTCATCGGGGCGATGCTGGGCGGGCCGGGTGCGGTTACCGGGTTTGCGTGGTGCCTGCTTGCGGGCACCGGCAGCGTGCTGGTGGGCGCGACACACGGTGGAGTCCACACTCACCATGGACCAGTCGATGCGGCCCTCCGCGTCGGCGTCGGCCTGGACGGCCCGCAGAATCCTGTCCCACGTGCCGTCCGCTGACCACCTGCGATGCCTGTCATGAACCGTCTTCCACTTCCCGAACCGCGTCGGCAGATCACGCCACGGGATGCCGGTCCGCTGTCGGAACAGGATCCCATTGATCACCCGGCGGTGGTTCTTCCAACGCCCGCCGCGTCCGACGTTCTTCGGTAAGTGAGGCTCCAGACGGGCCCATTCCTCGTTCGACAGATCACCCCGCCCCACGCCGACCGGAACGATCGCAATGCAAGGCAGTCACGCGGACCCATCGGACAGGACCTAGCTGTGCTGTCCCGGGACGTTGGTGACAGGCGACATGCCTTGAGCGGTCCTTGAAAGAGGCGAGGGCCTTCTGGTTTCGATGTGGATTGCGAAGTCT
>NZ_JBEZMM010000011.1:0-42999 GCF_040652715.1 Streptomyces sp. NPDC048196
CGCCACCCTGCGCACCACCGACGGCTACGAGCGTTTCCTGGCCCGCGGCAAGGACCTGCTGGAGCGCACCCCGGTCGTCGGCAAACCGCTCTACGAGACCCTGCACGGCGCCAAGAAGGGCCTGAAGGACTTCATCGCGCCGCAGGGCATGTTCGAGGACCTGGGCCTGAAGTACGTCGGCCCGATCGACGGCCATGACATGGAGGCGCTGGAGTCCGCGCTGCAGCGTGCCAAGCGGTTCGGCGGCCCGGTCATCGTGCACTGCCTCACCGAGAAGGGCCGCGGCTACAAGCCGGCCGAGCAGGACGAGGCGGACCGTTTCCACGGCATCGGCGTCATCCACCCCGACACGGGGCTGCCGGTGGCCTCCGGCGGCGCCAGCTGGACCTCCGTCTTCGGCGACGAGATGGTCGAGCTGGGCCGGGAGCGCGAGGACATCGTGGCGATCACCGCGGCGATGCTGCAGCCGGTCGGCCTGGGCAAGTTCGCCAAGGCGTTCCCCGACCGGGTCTACGACGTGGGCATCGCCGAACAGCACGCGGCCGTCTCCGCGGCGGGCCTGGCCACCGGCGGCCTGCACCCGGTCTTCGCGGTCTACGCCACCTTCCTCAACCGCGCCTTCGACCAGATCCTGATGGACGTCGCTCTGCACAAGTGCGGCGTGACCTTCGTCCTGGACCGGGCCGGCGTCACCGGCGACGACGGCGCCTCGCACAACGGCATGTGGGACATGTCCCTGCTCCAGGTCGTCCCGGGCCTGCGGATCGCCGCCCCGCGCGACGCCGACCAGGTGCGCGCGCAGCTGCGCGAGGCCGTCGAGGTCAAGGACGCACCGACCGTCGTGCGCTACTCCAAGGGCAAGGTCGGCCCCGCCGTCGAGGCGGTGCGCCGGGTCGGCGGCATGGACGTGCTGCGCGAGCCCGCCAGTGCCGTCGAGCGGCCGGACGTGCTGCTGGTGTCCGTGGGCGCGCTCGCCCCGATGTGCCTGGAGATCGCCGACCTCCTCGACAAGCAGGGCATCTCCACGACCGTCGTGGACCCGCGGTGGGTCAAGCCGGTCGACGAGGCGCTGCCCGGCCTGGCGGCCCGGCACCGGGTCGTCATCACCGTCGAGGACAACTCCCGGAGCGGCGGCGTCGGTTCGGCGATCGCGCAGGCGCTGCGGGACGCCGGTGTGGACCTGCCGCTGCGGGACTTCGGCATCCCCGAGCGGTTCCTGGACCACGCCTCCCGCAAGGAGGTCATGGCGGAGATCGGGCTCACCGCCCCCGACATCGCCCGCCAGGTGACCGGCCTGGTCGCCAAGATCGACAACCGCGACGAGGACACCGCCGGTGCCGCGTCGACCGAGGACGCCGCCGGTGCCCAGGGCACGGCGGAGCCCGCCGAGGTCGCCCGCGACTGACCCCCGCGCACTGCCGCCGATGGGCCGGCCGGTCATCCGTACGGATGTTCCGCCCGGCCCATCGGCATCACGGCAACCGCACCCCATCGGGTGAATCCCCACCGCCCGGGGGCCCGCCGAAGCTGACTGTTTCACGCCATTGCGGAGACTCGGTCAGTTCAGGAGAGTTGCCAGGGTCGTCCAGGCGGAGGTTCGCCCATGAGCACACAGCACGGACCACACATCGGACCACGACACACGGCGCGGCGGGACAGCGGCCTGTTCCGCACCAAATCCGTCGAGCAGTCGATCCAGGACACCGAAGAGCCGGAACACACCCTCAAGAAGTCCCTCTCGGCGCTCGACCTGACCGTGTTCGGCGTCGGTGTCATCATCGGCACCGGCATCTTCGTCCTCACCGGAAAGATCGCCAAGGAACAGGCCGGACCGGCCGTCGCGCTGTCCTTCATCGCCGCCGGCGTGGTCTGCGCGCTGGCGGCCCTGTGTTACGCGGAGTTCGCCTCCACCGTGCCGGTCGCCGGATCGGCCTACACCTTCTCCTACGCCTCACTGGGCGAGCTGCCCGCCTGGATCATCGGCTGGGACCTGATCCTGGAACTCGCCCTGGGGTGCGCGGTGGTCGCGGTCGGCTGGTCCGGCTACATCCGCTCCCTGCTGGACACCGCCGGTTGGCATCTGCCCGCCGGCCTCGCCGGCACCCACGAGGGCCACTTCGGGTTCGATCTGCTCGCCTGCGTCCTCGTGCTCGTCCTGACCGGCATCCTCGTCCTCGGGATGAAGCTGTCCTCCCGGGTGACCGGCGTGGTCGTGGCGATCAAGGTGACCGTGGTCCTGCTGGTCATCATCGCCGGGGCCTTCCTGATCAGCGGCGCCAACTACCACCCGTTCGTCCCGCCCAGCCAGCCGACCGCGGCCGGCGCCGGGGTGTCCGCACCCCTGATCGAGCTCATCTTCGGGTTCACCCCGTCCCACTTCGGCACCATGGGCATCTTCGCCGGGGCGGCCGTGGTCTTCTTCGCGTTCATCGGCTTCGACGTCGTCGCCACCGCCGCCGAGGAGACCCGCCACCCGCAGCGCGACGTGCCGCGCGGCATCCTCGGCTCCCTGGCCATCTGCACCCTGCTGTACGTCGCGGTCTCGGTCGTGGTCACCGGCATGGAGAACTACCACAGGCTCTCGGTCGACGCCCCGCTCGCGGACGCGTTCAAGGACCTCGGCAAGCCGTTCTTCGCCGACGTCATCAGCTTCGGCGCCGCGGTCGGCCTGACCTCGGTCTGCATGATCCTGCTGCTCGGCCAGAGCCGGGTGTTCTTCGCGATGAGCCGGGACGGGCTGCTGCCGCGGGTGTTCTCCCGCGCCCACCCGCGGTTCGGCACGCCCTACCGCTCGACCATCGCGCTCGGCGTCATCGTCGCCGTCGTCTCCGGCTTCACCTCGATCGACGTGCTCGCCGAACTGGTCAACATCGGCACGCTCTTCGCGTTCGTGGTCGTCGCCGTCGGCGTCATCCTGCTCCGCCGCTCCCGCCCCGACCTGCCGCGCTCCTTCCGCACCCCGTGGGTGCCGGTGGTGCCGGTACTGTCGGTCCTCGCCTCGCTCTGGCTGATGCTCAACCTGCCCGCCGAGACCTGGATCCGGTTCGCGATCTGGATGGCGATCGGCTTCGTCATCTACTTCCTCTACGGCAGATCGCACAGCCGCCTCGGCCTGCGCAACCGGCAGAAGAACGGCTAGCGCGGCCCGTCCCACGGATCACCCGGGCCGGCCGGGACCCCGACCGGACCTGCCCGACCCGGGTGATCCGTGAGAACTCCCTGCGCAACGACCCCTACGAACCGGCCGCCGTCGGGTTGACCGTGCTCCAGTCCTCCTTGCCGCGGCCCTCGGCCAGTGCCGTACCGAACAGGGACAGCACGCCGTCCAGGACCGGATGCGGGAGTCCGCCGGCCATGCGGGCCGCGTACTCAAGGTCCTTGTGGGCCCACTCCGCCGAGAAGTTGACCGGCTCCGGCGGGGTCAGATAGCTGCTCCAGGCCAGCTCGGTGACCACGCCGCCGGGCCGGTCCAGCAGGGCCGCGCCGACCTGCCCGGTGTCCAGCCCGGCCGCCTCCGCCAGCCGCAGCGCCTCCCCGAAGCCCGCCAGGTGGATCGCCTGGAGGGCGTTCAGCACCAGCTTGAAGCGGGTGCCCGCGCCGGCCGGCCCGAAGTGCTTGACCTCCTTGGAGACCGCGTCGAGCACCGGCGCGAGCGGCGGCAGCGCCTCCTGGTCACCGCCGGCCAGCAGCACCAGGTTTCCGGTCCGGGCGCCGGCCGCGCCACCGGTGAGCGGCATGTCGAAGAAGACGGACCCGCGGTCGGCGCACGCCGCGGCGAGCTCCTCCACCCACCCCACGGACAGCGTCGCCGAGGTGATCAGCACCGCCGGCGCCGGGGCCCCCGCCAGGATGCCGTCGGTCCCCAGCCACACCTCGCGGGAGGAGGTGTCGTCGGCCGTGACCTCGAAGACCACCTCCGCGCGGGCGACCGCGGCCGCCGGGCTCCCGGCCACCACGGCCCCGGCCGCCTCCAGGTCCGCGGCCCGCTCCGGGGTGCGGTTCCAGACCACCACCTCGTGCCCGTTCTTCAGCAGGTTCTCGGCCATGCCCCGGCCCATGATGCCCAGGCCCACCACTGCGACGCTCGCCACTTCGACTCTCCCGTTCCGCCGGCCCGCCGACGCGGTCCGGCACCTCCTCGGTACGGAAGAAGTCTGCGCCCCGGGGCCCCGGACGTGGGAGACCCGCCCAAGGGGGGCCCTCGCAGGGCCCCGCACCAGGATCCGGCGAGGGGCATACTCAACGGGTGGAGAACGACACGGGGTTGGGAGAGTTCCTGCGCGCCCGCCGCGCCCGGGTGGCCCCGCAGGACGCGGGTCTGCCGGGCACCACCGGCCGACGCCGCACCGCGGGCCTGCGCCGGGAGGAGGTGGCGATGCTCGCCGGGGTGAGCATCGAGTACTACCGGCGCCTGGAGCAGGGCAAGCAGAACCGTCCGAGCGCGGCGGTCCTGGAGGCCGTCGCAGGCGTGCTGCGCCTCGACGACGACGAGCGGGCGCACCTCTTCGCGCTCGCCCGCGCGGCGTCCCCGGCCGCCCCCGGCCCGTCCCGGGAACCGGAACCCCCGTCGCGGACCCTGCGCCGGGACGTCCTGCGGATGCTCGACATCGTCGCGCCCTGCCCGGCGTACGTACTGGGCCGGTCCAACGACCTGCTGGCCGCCAACACCGCCGGGATGCGGCTGCTGCCCGGCATCGAGGAGTGGCCGGTCCGGCAGCGCAACACCGCGCGCTACACCTTCCTGCACCCGCGCGCCCGCACCCTCTACGGCAACTGGGACGAGGTCGCCGCGGCGACGGTGGCCCATCTGCGGGCCGTCTCCGGCGCCCACCCGGACGCGCCCGACCTCACCACCCTGATCGGTGAACTCACCGTCAAGAGCGGGGAGTTCGCGACCCTCTGGCAGCGTTACGACGTGCGCTCACGGACCAACGGCCGCAAGTGCTTCGCGGATTCGGCGGTCGGGCGGATGGACCTGAGCTACGAGGCGTACACGGTGGCCCGTACCGAGGGCCACCGCCTCGTCGTCTACCAGGCCGAGCCCGGCACCCCGGACCACGACGCGATGCTTCTGCTGAGCCTCGCGGACGCACCGGCCGCCCCGTCGGCGCCCTGACCCGGGCCGCAGTCGCCTCGTCCGGGCGCGGCCGCCGCGCGCGTCACGCGCGTCCGCGCCCCCGGACCGCCCGCGGCCCGGTCACCCGGGCGCCCAGCGCCTGGACGCGGTCGCGCAGTCCACGGTCCGCGGTGACCACCAGGCAGTCCCGCCCGGCGCCCTCGTCCGCGACCAGTTCCACGATCTTGTCGTCGCCGCTGCCGGGCGCCGGAACCACCCGCACGCCCGCCACGGACGTCACCCCGCGCGCCGCGCCCTCCACCACGAGGACCAGCTCCAGGGGCGGTTGGGCGAGGCCCGGCAGCCCGTCCGCGGCGTAGGCCGGCAGGGTGTCGCGCAGCCGTTCCGCCGCCCCGTGCCGGTCCCGCCACCAGCCGTCGGGGACCGAGCCCACGACGTTCGCGGCATCGACGATGACCAAGGTATCCATGGCGCCACCCTGCCATGCCGGGGCGCCGGCGGCTCCCGCCCGGACATACGGCAGCGCGGGCCGGCTCCGCCGAGCCGGCCCGCGCCTTCGTACCGAGCCGCGTTACGCGGGCACGCTGGCCACGCCCGGGGCCAGGAACTTCTTGCCGGTCACCCGCTCGGCGACGCCCTCACGGTCCAGGTACGGCGTGATGCCGCCCAGGTGGAAGGGCCAGCCGGCGCCGGTGATCAGGCACAGGTCGATGTCCTGCGCCTCGGCCACCACGCCCTCGTCGAGCATGATGCCGATCTCCTCGGCGACCGCGTCGAGCACCCGGTCGCGGACCTGGGTCTCGGTCAGCACCGAGTCGCCCTGCTTGAGCAGCGCGGCGACCTCGGGGTCCAGCTCCGGCTTGCCGCTGTCGTAGACGTAGAAGCCGCGCTTGCCGGCCTCGACGACCGCCTTGAGGTTCGGCGAGACCTTGAAGCGGTCCGGGAAGGCCCGGTTGAGGGTCTCCGAGACGTGCAGGCCGATCGCGGGGCCGACCAGCTCCAGCAGCACCAGCGGGGACATCGGCAGGCCCAGCGGCTCGATGGCCTTCTCGGCGACCTCGACCGGGGTGCCCTCGTCGATGACGTTCTGGATCTCGCCCATGAAGCGGGTCAGGATGCGGTTCACGACGAACGCCGGGGCGTCCTTGGTGAGGACCGCGGTCTTCTTCAGCTTCTTGGCGACGCCGAAGGCCGTGGCCAGCGCGGCATCATCGGTCTTCTCGCCGCGCACGATCTCCAGCAGCGGCAGGATCGCGACCGGGTTGAAGAAGTGGAAGCCGACGACCCGCTCGGGGTGCTGGAGCTTCGACGCCATCTCGGTCACCGACAGCGAGGAGGTGTTGGTGGCGAGGATCGCGTGCGCCGGGGCGACCGCCTCGACCTCGGCGAACACCTGCTGCTTGACGCCGATCTCCTCGAAGACGGCCTCGATGATGAAGTCCGCGTCCGCGAAGCCCTCGGCCTTGTCGAGGACACCGGTCACCAGGGCCTTGAGGCGGTTGGCCTTGTCCTGGTTGATCCGGCCCTTGCCCAGCAGCTTGTCGATCTCGCCGTGGACGTAGCCGACGCCCTTGTCGATGCGCTCCTGGTCGATGTCGGTGAGGACCACCGGCACCTCCAGGCGGCGCAGGAACAGCAGCGCCAGCTGAGAGGCCATCAGACCGGCGCCGACCACGCCGACCTTGCTGACCGGGCGGGCCAGGTTCTTGTCCGGGGCGCCCGCGGGCCGCTTGGCGCGCTTCTGCACCAGGTTGAACGAGTAGATGCCGGCGCGGAGTTCGCCGCCCATGATGAGGTCGGCGAGCGCCTGGTCCTCGGCGTCGAAACCGGCCTGCAGGTCACCGCTCTTGGCGGCCGCGATGATGTCCAGCGCGCGGTAGGCGGCCGGGGCGGCGCCGTGCACCTTGCCGTCGGCGATGAAGCGGCCCTTGGCGACGGCCTGGTCCCAGGCCTCGCCGCGGTCGACCTCGGGACGCTCGACGGTGACGTCACCCTTGAGCACCTGCGCGGTCCAGATCAGCGACTGCTCCAGGAAGTCCGCGCCCTCGAAGATCGCGTCGGCGATGCCGAGGTCGAAGACCTGCTGGCCCTTGAGCTGCTTGTTCTGGTTGAGCGAGTTCTCGATGATGACCGAGACGGCCTTGTCCGCACCGATGAGGTTCGGCAGCAGGGCGCAGCCGCCCCAGCCGGGCACCAGGCCGAGGAAGACCTCGGGCAGCGAGAAGGCCGGCAGGGCCTTGGAGACCGTGCGGTACGAGCAGTGCAGACCGACCTCGACGCCACCGCCCATCGCGGCACCGTTGTAGTACGCGAAGGTCGGCACGGCGAGCCCGGAGAGCCGCTTGAAGACCTCGTGGCCGCCCTTGCCGATGGCCAGCGCGTCCTCGTGCTTCTTCAGCAGCTCGACGCCCTTGAGGTCGGCGCCGACCGCGAAGATGAACGGCTTGCCGGTGATGCCGGCGCCGACGATCTCGCCGTCCGCGGCCTCCTTCTCGACCTGGTCGAGCGCGGCGTTGAGGTTCGCCAGCGAGCCCGGGCCGAAGGTGGTCGGCTTGGTGTGGTCGAAGCCGTTGTCCAGCGTGATGAGGGCGAACCGGCCCGCACCGAAGGGCAGATCGAGGTGGCGGACGTGCGCCGACGTCACGACCTCGTCCGGGAACAGCTCGGCCGCGCCCTTGAGCAGCTCGGCGGTGGTGGTGGTGCTCACTTGCTGCCTCCGGCGTCCTTGTGGTTCGGGTTCTCCCAGATGACCGTCGCGCCCATGCCGAAGCCGACGCACATGGTGGTCAGGCCGTAGCGGACCTCGGGCTGCTCCTCGAACTGGCGGGCCAGCTGGGTCATCAGCCGGACGCCGGAGGAGGCCAGCGGGTGGCCGAAGGCGATGGCGCCGCCGTACTGGTTGACCCGCTGGTCGTCGTCCGCGATGCCGTAGTGGTCGAGGAAGGCGAGGACCTGGACGGCGAACGCCTCGTTGATCTCGAACAGGCCGATGTCGCCGATGCCGAGGCCCGCCTTGGCGAGCGCCTTCTCCGTCGCCGGGATCGGGCCGTAGCCCATGACCTCGGGCTCGACGCCCGCGAAGGCGTAGGAGACCAGGCGCATCTTCACCGGGAGGTCGTGCTCCCGGGCGAAGTCCTCGGACGCGATGATCGAGGCGGTGGCACCGTCGTTGAGACCGGCGGCGTTGCCGGCGGTGACCCGGCCGTGCGTACGGAACGGGGTCTTGAGGCCCGCGAGGTTCTCCAGGGTGGTGCCCGGGCGCATCGGCTCGTCGGCGGTGACCAGACCCCAACCGGTCTCGCCCACCTCGGCGTTGGTGTTGCGCACCGAGATCGGGACCAGGTCCTGCTGGATCTTGCCGTTGGCGTACGCCTTCGCGGCCTTCTCCTGCGAGCGCACCGCGTACTCGTCGGCGCGCAGCTTGGTGATCTGCGGATAGCGGTCGTGGAGGTTCTCCGCGGTCATGCCCATGAACAGGGCCGACTCGTCGACCAGCTTCTCGCTGACGAAGCGGGGGTTGGGGTCGACCGCCTCGCCCATGGGGTGGCGGCCCATGTGCTCGACACCGCCGGCGATGACGGCGTCGTAGGCGCCGAAGGCGATGGAGCCCGCGGTGGTCGTGACGGCCGTCAGCGCACCGGCACACATGCGGTCGATGGAGTAGCCGGGCACCGACTGCGGGAGGCCCGCGAGGATGCCGGCGGTGCGGCCGAGGGTCAGGCCCTGGTCGCCGATCTGGGTGGTGGCGGCGATGGCGACCTCGTCGATCTTCGCCGGGTCGAGACCGGGGTTGCGGCGCAGCAGCTCCCGGATCGACTTCACGACCAGGTCGTCGGCGCGGGTCTCGTGGTAGATGCCCTTCGGGCCCGCCTTGCCGAACGGGGTGCGGACGCCGTCGACGAAGACGACGTCCCTAGCGGTACGAGGCACGTTGGCTCTCCTCCAGGTGCGGGATGGCACTGCTGCGGGGCGCCCCCAGGGACGCTTCCCACCGACATGCTACTTACGGGTAACCAGCCTGCCCACCCCCACCGCCCGGAGCGGTGAAGGTCACACCGGATGGAGGTGTGGGGCAGGCCGGGACGGCGCGTCACCGACGGGGAACGGGGCGGCGGAGAGCCGGCGATCGAAAACGTCCGGATGCCGTCGGGTCCTGGCGCAAACCACACCAAGCCACACTTAAAGTGACGGTATGGACACAAAGAGGAGTGCGGCGCTCTGCACCGCCGTCGCCCTGGGCGGCACCCTGCTGGTGGGCTGCGGAAACGGGAACACCATGGGCACCGGGACGCCCGGCCGGGACAGCGCGGCCCCTTCCCGGGCGGTGGCCGCCTCGGCCCCCGGCTCACCGGGCGCCACGCTCACCGCGGACCAGACCGAACGGAAGGCGCTCATCCCGGCCGCCAAGGTGGACTACGCACGGGCCCTGAAGGCGGCGGTCGCCGCGGTGCCGGCCTCGGAGCCGGTCGCGGCCGAACTCAAGGGCACGCCGAAGAGCCCCTACTGGCGGACGGTGGTCGCGACGTCCGACGGAACCGCGTACGCCGTCCGCGTCAACGCGGTCTCCGGGAAGGCCGACCCGCCGCACACCGAGTCGGACGACGCCGACGACAAGAAGGAACTGGCCGCCCGGCTCGACGAGGCCACCGTCACCGCGCAGCAGGCCGCCGAAACGGCCACCGCGAAGACGAAGGGCACGGTCAGCTCCCTGGAGCTGGGCGAGGCCGACAACGGCAGCAGGAAGGCGGCCTGGTCCGTCGCCGTGGTCACCACCGACGACTGGAACCAGACCACTTACGACATCGACGCGACCAACCGCAAGGTCCTCCGGATGCACGTCGACCAGGACTGATCCGACGGATCGGTCCTGGTCGAGGCGGTGATGGGCCGGGCGGCTCAGCCTTCCTCGGCGCCCGTCAGCAGGGCCTCGGTGAGGATCGGGGCGACCTGCTCGATCTGCCAGGGGCGGGCGCCGTGGCCGGTGAGGATCTCGGCGACCGTCTCGCGGCTGGGTGCGGCGGGCGGCTCCCAGCACAGCCGGCGCACGGTGTCCGGCGTGATGAGGTTCTCCTGCGGCAGGTTGAGCTCCTCGGCCAGCGCGGTGACCGCGGCGCGGGCGGCCGCCAGCCGGGCCGCGGCGACCGGGTCCTTGTCGGCCCAGGAGCGGGGCGGCGGGGGGCCGTTGAGCGGCTGGCCGGGCTGCGGCAGCTCGCTCTCGGGCAGCGCGCGGGCACGGTCGACGGCGGCCTGCCACTGCTCCAGCTGGCGACGGCCCATGCGGTGGCCGAAGCCGGGCAGCGCGGCCAGCGCGTGGCTGTTGGGCGGGAGGTTCAGCGCCGCCTCCACGATCGCGGCGTCGCCCAGCACCTTGCCCGGCGAGACGTCGCGCCGCTGGGCGACCTGGTCGCGGGCCGTCCACAACTCCCGTACGACCGCCATCTGGCGGCGCCGGCGGACCTTGTGCATACCGGACGTGCGGCGCCAGGGGTCCTTGCGGGGCGGCGCCGGGGGAGCGGCGGCGATCGCCGCGAACTCCTGGTGGGCCCACTCCAGCTTCCCCTGCCGGGTCAGCTCCTCCTCCAGCGCGTCACGCAGGTCCACCAGCAGCTCGACGTCGAGCGCGGCGTAGCGCAGCCAAGGCTCGGGCAGCGGGCGGGTGGACCAGTCGACCGCGGAGTGGCCCTTCTCCAGCGCGAAGCCGAGGACGTTCTCGACCATCGCCCCGAGACCGACCCGGGCGAAGCCGGCCAGCCGCCCGGCCAGCTCGGTGTCGAACAGCCGGGTGGGGACCATCCCTATGTCACGCAGGCACGGCAGGTCCTGGGTGGCGGCGTGCAGCACCCACTCGGCGTCGCCGATCGCCTCGCCCAGGGCCGTCAGGTCGGGACAGCCGACCGGGTCGATCAGCGCGCTGCCGGCGCCCTCGCGGCGCAGCTGCACGAGGTAGGCGCGCTGGCCGTAGCGGTAGCCCGAGGCGCGCTCGGCGTCGACGGCCACCGGGCCGGTGCCGGCCGCGAAGGCCGTCACCACCTCGGCGAGCGCCTCGTCCGTCGCGACCACCGGGGGAATGCCCTCACGGGGCTCCAGGAGAGGGACCGGCGCCGGTCGGGTATCCGGAGGGGAGTCTCCGGGGGCTCGCAGTGTCGTGTCTGCTGCGGTCTTTTGGGCGTCGGTCACCAGTCAAGGGTATCTGTGTATGCACGTCGCCCGTCGAGGGAACGTTCCCTCGACGGGCGAGCCGGTCGTGTAAAGGGGTCAGTGGATGATGCCGGTGCGCAGCGCGACCGCGACCATTCCGGCCCGGTCGCCGGTGCCGAGCTTGCGGGCGATGCGGGCGAGGTGGCTCTTGACGGTGAGGGCGGAAAGCCCCATCGACACGCCGATGGCCTTGTTGGACTGGCCCTCCGCCACCAGCCGCAACACCTCGACCTCACGGCCCGACAACTCCCGGTAGCCGCCGGGGTGCCCGGGGGCGCCCGGAGGACGGCGCTGCATACGGGCCGCGTTGGCCCCGATGGGAGAGGTGCCCGGCCGGCCCGGGATGCCCAGGTTGGTGCGGGTTCCGGTGACGACATAGCCCTTGACGCCGCCGGCCAGGGCGTTGCGGACGGCGCCGATGTCGTCGGCGGCGGAGAGGGCGAGGCCGTTGGGCCAGCCGGCCGCCCGGGTCTCGGACAGCAGGGTGAGGCCGGAGCCGTCGGGAAGGTGGACGTCGGCAACGCAGATGTCACGCGGGTTGCCGACGCGGGGGCGCGCCTCCGCGATGGACGACGCCTCGATCACGTCACGCACTCCGAGGGCCCACAGGTGGCGGGTGACGGTGGAGCGGACGCGGGGGTCGGCCACGACGACCATGGCCGTCGGCTTGTTCGGGCGGTAGGCGACCAGGCTCGAAGGTTGCTCAAGGAGAACAGACACCGGGCCTCCTGGGGGAGTGGCGGGGGGGGACGGAAGCCGGCTGGGGGGAGCCGGAATGATCCGTGTTTGAAGGGTCACTGACCTCTTCGGCAGCAATCCGGCGGGACTTTAGACTTTGATCACGATTTAGTTAGGGGCAATTCGGGCAAATCGGATGCGTGATCGATCAGGTGGGCACCCAGTGCATACCGAGGTGATCAGAGCCGGCGCGAACGTGATCAATACGGCCGGAGCGCGCCCGCCGCGACGGCGGTCAGCGGGGATGGGCACCGCGGCGCTGCGGCAACGGCACGACCCCGCCGCGCGGTGCCGCGTCCGGCGCGGCCGGCGGCAGCCCCGCCACCTGCGCCAGCAGATCGCACCAGGCCGCCAGGTGCACGCCCAGGTCCAGCGCACCACCGGGCCCCTCGGCCGGTGTCCAGGACGCCCGGATCTCGATCTGTGTCGCCGGCTCGCGCGCCGCGAGCCCCCCGAAGTAGTACGACCCGGCCCGGGTCACCGTGCCGCTAGGCGCGCCGTACCGCACCCCCCGGGCCTCCAGCGCACCCGTCAGCCAGGACCAGGACACCTCCGGCAGCAGCGGGTCGGCGCCCATCTCCGGCTCCAGCTCCGCCCGCACCAGCGTCACCAGACGGAACGTGCCGTGCCACGCGTCCTCGCCGGCCGGATTGTGCAGCAGCACCAGCCGGCCGTCCGCCAGGTCCCGGTCCTCCTCGCCCGGCGCCGTCGCCCGCTCGACGACCGCCGCCTCCAGCGCGTACGCGTACGGGGCGAGCCGTCTCGGCGCGGGTGCCGGGTCGATCTCGACCTCCGGCCGCAGTCGTGCCGCGCGGAGCGCCTCGACCGCCTGACGGAAGGGGATCGGGGCCTCGTCCGCGCTGTCCGCGAGGTGTTCGTGAGCCGCAGCCATGCCCGGAAGATTAGGCGGAACCGGGCCCGCATACGGGGAGGACACCCGGTACACGCGTCGCCCATTCGGAGGCGCCCCGGAGCGCATGCGAAGATTTGGGGCGTGAGCGCCAACCACAGCCCCGAGGGCACGCAGCAGACCGCTACCCACGACTCGGCCTTCCTCCGGGCCTGCCGGCGCGAACCGGTACCGCACACGCCGGTGTGGTTCATGCGCCAGGCCGGCCGCTCGCTGCCCGAGTACCGCAAGGTGCGCGAGGGCATTCCGATGCTGGACTCGTGCATGCGGCCCGACCTGGTCACCGAGATCACGCTGCAGCCGGTGCGCCGCCACAACGTGGACGCGGCGATCTACTACAGCGACATCGTCGTCCCGCTCAAGGCCATCGGCATCGACCTCGACATCAAGCCCGGCGTCGGCCCCGTCATCGCCGACCCGATCCGTTCGCGTGCCGACCTGGCGCAGCTGCGTGATCTGACTCCGGAGGACGTCTCGTACGTCACCGAGGCCATCGGGCTGCTCACCGCCGAGCTCGGCCCGACGCCGCTGATCGGCTTCGCGGGTGCCCCGTTCACGCTCGCCAGCTACCTCGTGGAGGGCGGCCCGTCCCGCAACCACGAGCACACCAAGGCCCTCATGTACGGGGACCCGCAGCTGTGGGCCGACCTCCTCGACCGGCTCGCGGAGATCACCTCGGCGTTCCTGAAGGTGCAGATCGAGGCCGGTGCGAGCGCCGTGCAGCTCTTCGACTCGTGGGTGGGCGCGCTCGCCCCGGCCGACTACCGCCGGTCCGTGATGCCCGCCTCGGCGAAGGTCTTCCGGGCCGTCGAGTCGTACGGCGTGCCGCGCATCCACTTCGGTGTCGGCACCGGTGAGCTGCTCGGTCTGATGGGCGAGGCGGGCGCGGACGTCGTCGGCGTCGACTGGCGGGTGCCGCTCGACGAGGCCGCGCGCCGCGTCGGCCCCGGCAAGGCGCTGCAGGGCAACTTCGACCCGGCGATCCTCTTCTCCACGCCCGAGGCGGTCGAGGTCAAGGCCCGCGAGGTGCTCGACGCGGCGGCCGGACTGGAGGGCCATGTCTTCAACCTCGGCCACGGCGTCCCGCCGACCACCGACCCGGACGCGCTGACCCGGCTCGTGGAGTACGTGCACACGCAGACCGCGCGCTGACCGGTACCTGAGCGGTACGCCGGGCCGCGGTCAGGCGCCCGCCGCCCGCACCGCACCCGCGGCCTTGCGGGCGGCCACCAGGACCGGGTCCCAGACCGGGGAGAACGGCGGGGCGTAGCCCAGGTCGAGGGCGGTCATCCGCTCCACCGTCATCCCGGCGGTGAGCGCGACCGCGGCGATGTCCACGCGCTTGCCGGCGCCCTCCCGGCCGACGATCTGCACACCGAGCAGCCGGCCGGTCCGGCGCTCGGCGAGCATCTTGACGGTCATCGGCCGGGTGCCGGGGTAGTAGCCGGCCCGGCTGGTGGCCTCGACGGTGACCGCGACGAACTGCAGCCCGGCGGCGTGCGCCTGGCTCTCCAGCAGCCCGGTCCGGGCGATCTCCAGGTCGCAGACCTTGCTGACGGCCGTGCCGACCACGCCCGGGAAGGTCGCATAACCACCGGCCACGTTGGCGCCGATGACCTGGCCGTGCTTGTTGGCATGGGTGCCCAGCGCGATGTGGCGGGTGCGGCCCGAGACCAGGTCCAGGACCTCGACGCAGTCGCCGCCGGCCCACACCGTTTCGTGGCCGCGCACCCGCATCGCCAGATCGGTGAGCAGCCCGCCGGACTCGCCCAGCGGCAGCCCCGCCGCCTCGGCCAGTGTGGTCTCCGGCCGGACGCCGAGGCCCAGGACCACCACGTCCGCCGGGTACTCGGCGTCCTCGGTGGTGACCGCTCGGGCCCGGCCGTCCTCATCGGTCAGTACGCCGGTGACGGTGGCGCCGAGCACCGTCTCGATGCCCATCCGGCACATCGCCTCGTGGACCAGCGCCCCCATGTCCGGGTCGAGGGTCGACATCGGCTGGTCGGCCTGCTCCAGGACGGTCACCTCGTAACCACGGTGGATCAGCGCCTCGGCCATCTCCACGCCGATGTAGCCCGCCCCGACGACCACGGCCCGCCGGCCCGCGGACTTCTCCAGGGTGTCCAGCAGCGCCTGGCCGTCGTCCAGGGTCTGCACGCCGTGCACGCCGGGGGCGTCGATCCCCGGCAACGGGGGCCGCTTGGGCGTCGCGCCGGTGGCCAGCACCAGCTTGTCGAAGCCGGTCCAGGTCTCCCGCCCGCCGTCGTCCAGCTCCCGGCTGCGCACCCGCCCCCGGTCCAGGTCGAGTTCGGTGACCTCGGTGCGCATCCGCAGGTCGATGTCCCGGGCGCGGTGCTCCTTCGCCGTACGGGCCACCAGCGCGTCCGGCCCGTCGACCTGGCCGCCGACCCAGTAGGGGATGCCGCAGGCGGAGTAGGACGTGAAGTGGCTGCGCTCGAACGCGGTGATCGCGAGCTCCTCGGGCTTCTTCAGCCGGCGCGCCTGCGACGCGGCCGCCATCCCCGCCGCATCGCCCCCGACGATCACCAGCCGCTCGGCCGTCGCCATGTCATGTCCCTTCGTCCAAAAGTGCCTGATGTGCCTGGTATGCCTGATGTGCCGGTCCGTTGCTTGCTGGGTACCCGGTCGCCCGGCGCGTCTACCGCGTGCCCGTGAGGCGGTGCCGGATCGCCCCCGGGGCGGGTGGTGTTCCGCCGCGCGGGGGAGCGGTGATGCGCCCGTGGGGCGATGTGCGGCCGGGGCGCGGTGGCCACCCTGGAACGGTGACTGGACACCGCAATTCCGTGACCGCCCCCGCCCGCCGGCCCCCGCTGGACGTGCCGCGGTGGGCGCGGCTCGCCGCCCACGCCGTACCGCTCGTCATCCTGCCGTCCGGGCTCTGGCGGATCGGCGTCATGCTCGCCGTCCCGGGCTTCGGCAGCGCCGCGGCCCGGGCCCAGGGCACCGGGACGCATCTGTACCTGCTGGTCCTCGTGATCGTCTCCGAGGGGCTCGGGCTGCTGACGCTGGGGCTGGTCCGGCCGTGGGGGGAGCTGGTGCCGCGCCGGGTGCCGCTGCTGGGCGGGCGCACCCTGCCGCCGCCGGCCGCGGTGGTCCCGGCCGCCCTCGGCGCCCTCGCCGCCACCGGAGTCGTCTGCTACTTCTTCGCCTCCGTACTGCTGACGGGCTTCCCGCCCGGCCACACCCCCACCGAAGAACTGATCCTGACGGTCTGTTACCTGCCGCTGCTGGCCTGGGGACCGCTGGTCGGCGTGCTGGCGTACGCCTACCACCGGCGCCGGGCGGGCAGCTGAGCCGACCGGGCCCGCCGCCGCACGGACGTCCCGCTACCGCTCCAGTACGAGCGCCAGGCCCTGGCCCACTCCGATGCACAGGGCGGCCAGGCCGGTGCCGGAGCCCGCGGCGGCGAGCTGGTGGGCGACCGCGCCGGCCAGACGGGCGCCGGAGGCGCCGAGGGGGTGGCCGATGGCGATCGCGCCGCCGCGCGGGTTCACCACGGACGGATCGAGCTCCGGCCACTGGCCCAGACAGCCCAGCGCCTGGGCCGCGAACGCCTCGTTCAGCTCGAACGTGGCCAGATCGCCGAAGCCGCGCCCGGACCGGTCCAGCGCGCGCCGGACCGCCTCCACCGGGCCCAGCCCGAACAACTGCGGCTCGATACCGGTCACCGCGCTCGCCCGGATCCGGGCCAGCGGCTCCCGCCCGGTGGCGCGCAGCCCCTCCTCGTCGACCAACAGGAGGGCGGCCGCACCGTCGTTGAGCGGTGAGGAGTTGCCGGCGGTGACCGTGCCCCCGGCCGTCCGGAACACCGGCTTCAGCTTGGACAGCGCCTCCAGGGAGGAGCCCTCACGGATCGTCTCGTCACGGTGCAGCTCGACGCCGGGAAGCGGTACCACCTCGGCGTCGTAACCGCCCTCCCGCCAGGCCCGTACCGCCTTCTGGTGGCTGGCCAGCGCGAACACGTCCTGCTGTTCCCGGGTGATGCCGTGCGCGTCGGCGATCAGCTCGGCGCCCTCGCCCAGCGCCACCGTCCACTCCGGGCGCATCCGCGGATTGACCATCCGCCAGCCCAGCGTCGAGGAGAACATCTCCTGATGGCCGGCCGGGAAGGCCCGCTCGGGCTTGCGCAGGACGTACGGCGCGCGGCTCATCGACTCCACCCCGCCCGCCACCACGACCTGCGCATCGCCGTGCGCGATCGCCCGGGCCCCCTGGATGACCGCCTCCAGGCCGGAGCCGCACAGGCGGTTGACGGTGACGCCGGGCACGGTCACCGGCAGCCCGGCGAGCAGCACGGCCATCCGCGCGACGTTGCGGTTGTCCTCGCCGGCGCCGTTGGCGTCACCGAAGCAGACGTCGTCGATCCGCGCCGGATCGAGGTCGGGGGTGCGGTCGACCAGGGAGCGCACCACATGGGCGGCGAGGTCGTCGGGCCGGACACCGGCCAGCGCGCCGCCGTATTTGCCGACGGGGGTCCGTACGGCGTCGACGATGTAGACATCCCGCAGGCGTGGCTCGGTCATCAGGCGCTGTCCTCGCTGTCCCGGCTCTCGAACGGTCGGCGGACGGTACGAAGATCGCCGCCGCCGAACCGAGTCTTTGCCCGCCGCCGCCCGCTGTCAACGGGGTCCTCGGTCACCCTCCCCGGCCGGCCCGGTCCGGTCGGGGGCTCCCGGCGCGTTCGCCGGCCCGTCGTCCGCGGCACGGTCCCCGGCGGCCGGTCCCGGCCCGTCCCGCTTCTCCGCGGCCCGGGCCCGGCGCCGGAGCGCCGACGGCAGCCGGCCGCGGACCAGCCGCAACAGGCCGTACAGCAGGCCCACCGCCACCGCGAACGGCAGCACCGCGCCGAGCGCCACCAGCAGCCACTTCACGGCGGCCAGGAAGGCGTGCCAGCCGCCGGACAGCGCGTCCCCGAAGGACCTCGTGTCGTCTTCGGAGGCGCCGTCGGGGGTGGCGTCCGGCTGCCGCAGCAGCAGCGTGACGGTGGCCATCGCGGTCCGGTCCTTGAGCGATTTCAGCTGCGCCTCCAAGGACTCCAGATCCGCCTGCCGGCTGCTCAGTTCGGACTCCAGCGAGACGATGTCGCCGATCGACGTCGCCTTCTCCATCAGCGCCCGGACCCGCGCCACGCTCGCCCGCTGCGTCCGGACCCGGCTGTCGACGTCCACCACCTGATCGGTGACGTCCTTCGCCGAGACCTCACGGGACACCACGGTGCCCAGGCGGGCCAGCCGCCCCAGTACGGCGTCGTACTCCGCCGTCGGCACCCGGAGCACCAGCCGCGACCGCTCATGCCCCTCCGGGTCCCGGTCGGTGGTCTCCGCGGCCGGGTAGCCGCCCGCGCCGTCGACGACCGCCCGCGCCCGGGCCACCGTCCCGGAGACGTCCTCGGCCTGCACGGTGAGCGTCGCGGTCCGGACGAGCTGCGACGAGGCCGCCCTCGGCACCTTGGCGAGCCTGCCGCCGGGGCGGGCGACGGCGCCCTGCGCGGGGCCTTCCGCGGGGCCTTCCGCGGGGCCCTCCGCGGCGCCCTCCGCGGCGCCCCGGGCACCGGTCCGGCCCTCGGCCGCGCCGGTCCGGCCGTCCGTCGCCGCCCGGCTCGGCGCCGCCGTGCCGGGCCGCGCCGCCCCGGTCGTTTCCGGGCCGGCCGACGCGCTGCATCCGGCAGCCGTCAGGGCGACGGCGAGCAGCAGCCCCGCCGTCGCCGTTCGCCCGGCCCGTGCTGTTCCCCGCATGTGCGCTCCCCGCGAAGTGATGTTCCGGTGGCGCTACTTCGACCGGCCCTTCTTCGACGGGGGCGCCCGGAGCGGGGTTGTGCTGTGCCGGGTCGCGATCCGGTCACGGCGCTGTCAGTGCCCTTTGAGAGAGTGGAGCCATGAGCGCAGCGCACACGAGTACGCCCCCCGGGACCGGCGGCGGGCAGGTCGTCGTCATCGGCGGCGGTATCTCCGGACTGGCGGCCGCCCACCGGCTGCTCGAAGGCGGCGCCCGGGTGACCGTCCTGGAGGCGTCCGACCGGCTCGGCGGCAAGCTGCGGGCGGGCGAGATCGCGGACGTGCCGGTCGACCTCGGCGCCGAATCGATGCTGGCCAGGAGGCCGGAGGCGGTGGAGCTCGCGCGCGCCGTCGGGATCGGCGACCGGCTCCGGCCGCCCACGACGGCCACCGCCTCGCTGTGGACCCGCGGTGCCCTGCGCCCGATGCCCAAGGGCCATGTCATGGGAGTCCCCGGGGACCTCGCCCCGCTCGCCGCCTCCGGTGTCATCTCCCCGGAGGGCCTCGCCCGCATCGAGGAGGACACCGAGCTGCCCCGGACGGAGGTCGGCACGGACGTCGCGGTGGGCGAGTACGTCGCCCGGCGTTTGGGCCGCGAGGTGGTCGACCGCCTGGTGGAGCCGCTGCTCGGCGGGGTGTACGCCGGCGATGCGTACCAGATCTCCATGCGGGCCGCCGTACCGCAGCTGTTCGAGGCCGCGCGGACCAGCCGTTCGCTGTTGGAGGGCGTCCGCGCCATCCAGGCCCGGACCGCCGCCACGATGCACCGGACCGGACCGGCCGCCGGCGGAGGCGGCCCCGGCGCCCCGGTGTTCATGGGGATCGAGGGCGGGATCGGCACCCTGCCCGGCGCGGTCGCCGAGGCCGTCCGGGCCAAGGGCGGCGAGATCCGGACCGGCACACCGGTCGTCGAGGTCCGACGAACCGCCGACGGCTGGCGGATCGAGCTCGACGGCGGGATGCTCAACGCCGACGCGGTCGTCCTCGCCACCCCGGCCCCGGACGCCGCCCGGCTGCTCGCCCGGGACTGCGCACCGGCCGCCCGCGAACTGGCCACCGTCGAATACGCCTCGATGGCCCTGGTCACCATGGCCTTCCGCCGCTCCGAGCTGGAGCGGCAGCCGGCCGGCAGCGGCTTCCTCGTACCGCCGGTGGACGGCCGCAAGATCAAGGCCGCCACGTTCGCCGGCAACAAGTGGGGCTGGATCGACCGCGCCGCCCCGGACCTCTTCGTGCTGCGCACCTCCCTCGGCCGGTACGGCGACGAGGCGGACCTGGCGCGCGAGGACGCCGAGCTGGCCACCCTGGCCCGCGCCGATCTCCGCGAGGCGATCGGGCTGACCGCCGCGCCGGTCACCACCCGGATCACCCGCTGGGAGGACGGCCTGCCCCAGTACCCGGTCGGCCATCTGGACCGGGTGGCCCGCATCCGGGAGGCCGTCGGGCAGCTGCCGGGCCTGCGGGTGTGCGGGGCGCTCTACGACGGGGTCGGCATCCCGGCCTGTATCGCCTCGGCCCGCAAGGCCGCCGAGGACATCCTCGGCACCCTGCGGCCGCCCGGCCTCCCCGGCGAGTGAGAATGGACGACATGACAGACGCTTCCACCCCCGCTTCCGCACCGCAGACCCCTGCGGCGCCCGAGAAGGCACCGAACGCCGGCAAGAAGGCCAAGGACCTCAACGAGGTCATCCGCTACACCCTCTGGTCGGTGTTCAAGCTGCGCGACGTCCTCCCCGAGGACCGCACCGGCTACGCCGACGAGGTCGAGGAGCTGTTCGCGCAGCTCGCCGCCAAGGACGTGGTGGTCCGCGGCACCTACGACGTCTCCGGCCTGCGCGCCGACGCCGACGTCATGATCTGGTGGCACTCGGAGAGCTCGGACGCCCTCCAGGACGCCTACAACCTCTTCCGTCGCACCCGGCTCGGCCGCGCGCTCGACCCGGTGTGGTCCAACATGGCGCTGCACCGCCCCGCCGAGTTCAACAAGGCGCACATCCCGGCCTTCCTGGCCGACGAGCGGCCCCGCGCCTACGTGAGCGTCTACCCCTTCGTGCGCTCCTACGAGTGGTACCTCCTCCCCGACGAGGACCGCCGCCGGATGCTCGCCGACCACGGCAAGATGGCCCGCGGCTTCCCGGACGTCCGCGCCAACACCGTGCCGTCGTTCTCGCTCGGCGACTACGAGTGGGTGCTCGCCTTCGAGGCCGACGAGCTCTACCGCATCGTCGACCTGATGCGTCACCTGCGCGGCTCCGAGGCGCGGATGCACGTCCGCGAGGAGGTCCCGTTCTACACCGGCCGTCGCAAGGCGGTCGCCGAACTGGTCGCCGGGCTGGCCTGACCTCCCGGCACGGACGAGCGGGCCGCCCCTGCCCCGGGGCGGCCCGCTCGTCGGTCGTTTCCGCTTACTTCCCCGGGCGCGCGTGCTGGGCCCGGGCCGTCTGCTGCCCCGGCACCGGCTCCGCGCGCGACGCGCAGTACACCTTGTGCGCCGGGATCTTCCCGTGCAGCAGATACGCCTCGGCGTAGCGGTTCACGCAGTCGTTCTCGCCGAAGCCGATGCCGTGCGTGCCCGCGCCGTTCTCGGTGACCAGCGACGAGCCGGGCAGCCGGCGCTGCAGCTCCAGCGCGCCCCGGTACGGCGTCGCTGCGTCCCGCTCGGCCGCCAGCAGCAGCACCGGCGGCAGCGCACCGGGCTCCGTGTGGACGTCGAGCGGGAGGCGCCGGCCGTGCAGCGCACCGTCCAGCTCGGTGGCGGCCGCATGGCCGGCGGCGTCCGCCAGCTCCCGGCCCGACCCCTGCTCCACCCGGCGGGCCGCCGCCGCGACCCCGGCCGCCGCGGACTGCGTCCGGTCCGGCCAGAACGCGCACGGCAGGTTCATCCAGGCGTTGTCCCAGGTCTCGAACGGCGCGATCTCGGCGACGTCGGTGTTGTCCCGGTCCCAGGTCCGCCAGGACCGCGGCCAGGGCGCGTCGTTGCACTCCACGGCCGTGTAGACCGCATTGGCGTTCTCCGCGTCCTTGGCGCCGGTCCCCTGGGGCAGGGCCTGGGCGATCAGCGGTTTGGGATCGCCGTGCAGATAGCTCGCGAGCGCCTCGGCGCGCAGCGGCCAGAAGCCGTCGTTGTAGCCCGTCTTGAGGAAGGCGGACTGCAGCTCGCCGGCGCCGAGCTTGCCGTTGAGGGGATGGCGGCGCAGCTTCCCGGAGGCCGTGTCGTACGCCTGCTGCACGGCCTTCTTGGTCGTGCCGAGGTGGTAGTGGTCGTCGTGCTTGGCGACCCAGCGCAGCCAGTCGCCCCAGCGGCGCTCGAAGGCGATGTCCTGATCGAGGTTGTTGCGGTACCAGATCTGCCGGGGATCCGGGTTGACCACGCTGTCGAAGATCATCCGCCGCACATGGCCGGGGTAGAGCGTCGCGTAGACCGCGCCGAAGTACGTCCCGTACGAGGCACCGATGAAGGTCAGCTTCTTCTCACCGAGGGCGGCCCGCAGCATGTCCAGGTCCCGGGCGTTGTTGACCGAGTTGTAGAACGGCAGGTCCGCGCCGGCCCGCCGGGCGCAGCCCCGGGCGTACGCCCTGGCCTGGTCCCTCTTCTTCCGCTTGAACGCCGCGTCGGGGTACCTCCGGCTGTCGGTGGGCGCCTTGGCGAACTCCTCGGGGTCCTGGCAGGACAGCGGCGCCGAACGGCCCACCCCGCGCGGCGCGTAGCCGACGAAGTCGTAGGCCCGGGCCAGCCTGCTCCATTTGGGCAGCGTGCCGTAGAACGGGAACTCCAGGCTGGAGGCGCCGGGGCCGCCCGGGTTGAACACCAGCGAGCCCTGCCGCTCGCGGTGCTCGGTGGCACGCGCCCGGCTGACCGTGAGCTGGATCTTCTTGCCGTCGGGGCGCGCGTAGTCGAGGGGGACGGTGAGCTTGCCGCACTCGACGGACGACGGCAGATGTTCCACCGGCGCGCACCGGCCGAAGTCGATGCGGTGCGCGACGGGCGCGGGTGGCGCCCCGGCCGCCTGCGTGGTGCCGCCCGCCGGGGCAGTGGCGAGGGCGGTCACGATCAGCGACCCGATGGTGCCGTACAACGCAAGTGCTCTCACTGGCCGTCCCTTCGTGTGTGCATACAAAAGGGATAGTTGGGGCGGTGATTGGCGATGTAAAGCACCGGGCACCGGTGTCGGACGCTATGCCCCGGAAGAGTGGAGCGCGGCGCGAAGGGCGGGATCGGTGAGGGCGCTGGGGCCATTCAGGGCGAGTGAGATGAGGGAGGTGAGGGGGGCCAGAGGGGCGGAGGGGAGCCGCGAGCCGGGCGGGTCGGCCTTCCCGGGAAGGCGCTGTTCGCCCGCGTCGGTGGCCCAGTCCCGGTACGGGTGGAGCTCGAAGCGGGCCACGGCCAGGGTCCCGAGGCAGAGCACCAGCGGCAGCGAGAACCACCCCAGGAGCAGCGCGGTGTCCGCGCCGGGCGGCGCCATCCAGTGGGCCGCGGCGGCGGCCAGTACGACCAGGAGGGCGGCGGCCCACACCTGGCGGACCCCGCTGCGGATGCCGGGACGGGCCGCGGCCGGCAGTGCCAGCCCGTCGGCCACCAGCTTGTCGGCCACCGCCCGTACCGCCTCGTCGGCCACCAGGGCCTCCCGCACCGCGGGTATCGGGCGCTGTCCGTCCGGGCCTATCGCGCTGAGGGTCGCCTGCTCGACCGGGTCCTGTGCGACCGGCTCGACGACGGTGGCCCAGCCGGTGTGGGCGAGCAGCAGCCGCCGCTTCTGGGCCATCAGCACCAGGACCACATCGGCGAGCCGCTGCGGCCCGCCGGAAAGGTAGGCCATCTCGTAGAGGGTCAGTCCGGGCGCGTGCCCGTCGTCACCGGCCGGGTCCGGGACCGGAGCGGAGACCGGTGGGCGGTCCGGGCGGGCGGTCCGGGCCGCGGCGACCGCGGCCCGGCACACCCGCGCACAGGAGAACACCGCCGCGACCGCGGCGACGAGGAGGAAGAGAAGCCACATGGTCCATTTTCTACGGGAAGGTCCATGACAATGGCCATTAATTTTCCCCTTGTGTGGACCACATCACGTCCCTTCCTTCCCTGCTCAGGGCCGGTGCGGCTCGCAAACCGGACACCTTTGGCCGGAGAGTCGTCGCTCAGCTGCTGCCGCAGCCGGAACCCCCGCCGCACGACGAGCCACCGCCGCACGAGGAACCGCCCCCGCAACTCGAACCGCCGCCGCACGACGAACCGGAGCCACAGGACGAACCGCCGCTGCCGCAGCCCGCACCGGAGCCGCCGTCGGACGCGCCGCACCAGAAGGAGCTGTCGCCGCCCACGTCGCCACCGGAGTCGTAGCCGGACGCCGCGCTGCCGGACGACGACGAGCCGCCGGCGGTGGCCAGTGCGGCGGTCCGCCGGGCCTCCTCGAACTGCTGCCGCAGCAGCTCGTCCGCTATCAGCGCCGTACCGCCGAGTGCCACCACCAGCCCGGCGGCCTGCCATGCGCCGCCCGCGCCGCCCCGGGACTGGGCGGCCTGCGCGGAGCGCAGCGCGCGGGCACCCGCCTTGGTGACGCGGTTCCGGAAGACCGTCCGGCACAGTGCGGCCACGATCAGACCCGCTATCAGCGCCGGCATGATCGTGATCACCGCCGGCGGGTCGAACCCCTCGCCGAGGCCGTCGTCGTTGCCGGCGTCCGCGACGGAGAGCAGGATCCCGAGGGCGAACAGCACGATGGTGGCGGCCATTTGGGTGCTCGCCAGCTGGCGCCAGCCGCGTCCCCGCCGCGGGTGACGCATCAGTCCGCGGGCCGCCAGCCGGTCGCCGATGTCCTGGACCGCGGGGCTGCGCATGGCCTCGGCACGCACCGCGGCCAGCGCCGCGCCGGGCGTCCGGGCGACCGCGTCCAGGACGGCGGTCTCGACCGCGTGCTGCGCGGTGGCCTGGCGGACGGTCACCACGCCCGGGCCGCCCACCGCCAGCCGGCCGTCCTCGCACATCCCGGCCAGCGCCGCGTCCACCACCCGCCCGGGACCGCCGGCCAGGAACGCCGTCTCCCACACGTTGCGGGCCTGCGCCTCGCCCCTGCGGACGGACGGGGTGCCGCGCCGCACCAGGACCGTGCCGAGCAGCAGCACCAGCGAGGAGGCACCGAGGCCCACGTACACCCATTGCGTGAAGGACATCACCGCCACCTTCCCTTCAGTGCCTGGCGGACGGCGTGGACGGCGCGGGCGAGCCGGGCCGCGGAACCGGGGGGCGGTGGGGTGGGGCCCGCGCGGTCCCGCCACCAGCGGGTCAGCCGCTGGCGGGCAGCGGGGTCCGCGGGACGGCCCTGGGCCAGCAGGTGCGCCGCGAAGTCCAGCGCGTCCTGGCGGTAGCCGCCACGCATCGGACGGTTGCGGGCATAGCCGGCGAACGCCGGACGGTAGTCGTCGCCGAGGATCTCGGGCAGCTCGGGCGCGACCTTGGCGACCACCCCGGACCGCTTGGCGGTCAGCGCCCGGCTCTGCACGCCCAGCCGGTTGCGGTCGAAACCCTCGGGCGCCGGGGTGCCGGCGACCAGCGCGGAGAGCAACGCGGTCTGCGCCAGCGCCAGCCGCTGCCGCGCTGCGTCGGTGCCGGTGGCGGGGATGGCGGGGGCCGAGGCGGTGGGGGCCACGGCGGGGCGGGAGCCGGCGTCCGGCTTCCGTACGGGCTCAAGCCGCCTGGACATGGCGGGCCTCCTTCAGGACGGTGCGGATCGCGTCGAGTTCCCCGGCCAGCTCGCCGGCCTCGGGGAAGTCGTCATCGCGCTCCAGCAGCACACCGGGCGGGGTGATCCGGGCACACAGCTCGGCGAGCACGTCCAGCACCGGCCGGGTCACCGGATGGGCGTGGCTGTCGTGCCAGACCCCGTCCCGCTCCACGCCGCCCGCCACATGGACGTAGGCGATCGCCTCGACCGGCAGCTCGTCCAGCGCCACCGCCGGGTCCTCACCGCGGTTGACGTGGTTGGTGTGGAGGTTGGCGACGTCGATGAGCAACCGCACCCCCGTCCGCTCGACGAGCTCGGCCAGGAACCGCCCCTCGGTCAGCTCCTCGCCCGGCCAGTTGACCAGGGCCGCGATGTTCTCCAGCGCCAGCGGCACCGGCAGCGCGTCCTGGGCGATGCGGACGTTCTCGCAGAGCACGTCCAGCGCGTCGCGGGTGCGCGGGACCGGCAGCAGATGCCCGGCCTCCATCAACGGCGAGGCGGTCAGCGGCCCGCCGGCCCGGACGAACGCGATGTGCTCGGTGACCAGCGGGGCGCCCAGCACCTCGGCACGCTCGGCGAGGGCGGCCAGCCGGCCGGGGTCCGGACGGTCGGCGCCGCCGACCCCGAGCGAGACGCCGTGCGGGACGACGGTCGTCCCGCGCTCGCGCAACTCCCGCAGGGCGTCGGGGAGATGGCCGGGACAGATGTTCTCCGCCACCACCTCGACCCAGTCCACACCGGGCAGCCCGGCGATCTCCGCAGCGATTTCCGGCCGCCAGCCGATGCCCGTCCCCAGGCGCTCGATGTCCGTTCCCGGACGCTCCATGGTTCCCCCTCCCGCTCCGTGGTCGGGGTACTCATGGCCCCGTCAGGACCGGCCGAATCCTGCACCTGCCGAGTTCAGAGCTTCATTTGAGCTTCCCGCCGGGGGCCCCGCCGCCCTACGGCAATCCGCCGGCCGCCCCCGCCGGTCAGCGCGCGGTCTCGAACCCCACTGCGGCACCGAGCGCCAGCAGCACCCCACCGGTGGCCTGATCCAGCCGCCGCCGTATGCGCGGCCGCTGGAAGACGGCCCGCGCACGGTGCACCGCGAAGGCGATACCGCCGAGCCACAGCACGCCCAGCGCGGCATGGACGGCGACCAGCAGCAGCGTCGTCGCGATCACCGGCGCGCCGTGTGGGATGAACTGCGGCAGCAGCGACATGTAGACCACCCCGACCTTGGGGTTGAGGACATTGGTCAACAGGCCCGTCCGCAACGCCCGCAGCGGGGTCACCGGCCGCGCGCCCGCGCCGTCACCGGGCGCCTCCCGCCCCGCGGCGGGTACCTCGGCCCCCGACGCCCCGGCGGTCCGTATACGCCGGGCGCTGCGCAGCGCCTGTATCCCCAGCCACATCAGATACAGCGCGCCGGCCACCCGCAGCACGTCGTACGCCGTCCTCGACGCGGCGAGCATCGCGGTCAGCCCGACCGCACCGGCCAGCCCCCACACGAAGCATCCGGCGGCTATGCCCAGCGCGCTGCACAGCGCGGCGCGCCGCCCCGAGCCGAGCGCGGTCCGCAGGACCACCGCGAAGTCGGGGCCGGGCGAAATGGTCAGCAGCGTGGCCACGAGGGTGAAACCGAGCAGGGACGTCAGCACGGCCGCCTCACCGCCCCTGCGGCAGCGCGCCGCGCAGCGCGGGGTGGTCCGCGACGACCGTGCAGGAGCCCGGCGCGATCTCCGTGAACCCGGCATCGCGGACCACGGGCAGCCCGCTGCGGGTCAGCGCCTCCCAGCGCGCGGGATCCGCGGACCGGACGGCCAGCGGGAAGCCCGCCGCGCGCCAGGCCGCCCGCTCCGGCTCGGACAGCTCCCACCACGCAAGCTGGGCGCCGTGGCCGGCCTGCGCCATCTCCTTGCCCGCCGACATCTCCAGCGCCGGGTTCAGCCACAGCACCGGCGCGCCGTCGGCGGGCGGCCCGGGCGGCTCGGGGTCGTCCAGCTCGGTGCCGGAGACCTGAAGCTTCACCAGCTCCTTGGGCCAGCCGTCCAGCGGCACCGGGGGGTAGACCCGCACCTCGGCGCTGCCTCCGGTGACCGTGATCCCGGGCAGCGCCCCGGCGCGCCGCCACTCCGCGCCGCGCGCCCGCCGCACCACCTTCCGGATCCGGGCGTCCTGCCAGTCCCGCACCGCCGCCGCCCACTCGCCGTCCCCGGCCGACCGCTCGTCCGACAGCAGCACCAGCACCGCCCGGGCGGCCGTCTCCAGCGCGTCCGTACGCGCCGGAGGGTCGGCCCGCTCCAGCCGCACGACGAGCGGCAGCACGAACTGCAACGCCGCGTCCCGGTCGCTCTCGTCGGGCCGGAACGGGCTGGTGGAATCGTTGCCGGACTGCCCGGCGGTCTCGGTCCTGGTCACCCGATCAGTCTGCCAGCCGCCACTGACAACGCCCCTGGCACCGCCCGCGCAGGCCCGCCAGCGCACACCTGCCGCGCTGGCGCGGGACCACCCGCGCGGCCCCGTCCTCCCGGCACAGGCCCGCTGCCCGGACCCACCTGTCCGGACCTGACTGTCCGGACCCGTCCGTCCGGCCTGTCCGCGCGTACCCGTCCGCGCGTACCCGTCCGCGCGCGCCGTGTCGTCGGCCGCGTCCCTGAGCGGGCACCCGGCGACGGGCCCCGCTACCGTCGAGGGCGGCGGACGGCGCGACGCCGTACGGCAGTTGGGCCTCCGGCAGAGGAGCGACGCCACACGCCCACGGGCGTGCCGGCACGGGCATCGGGGCGCCGGGCCGGGCAGTGGGGATAGGGGGAGGCAGCGGGTGCCGGAGCGGATGCGGCTGGACGGGGTGGGGCGGCGCTACGGGGTCCGCGGCCCCTGGGTGCTGCGTGAGGTCCACCTCGCGGTGCCCGAAGGCGCGCTGCTGCGCATCGAGGGGACCAACGGCACCGGGAAGTCCACCCTCCTGCGGCTGCTCGCCGGGATCGACCGGCCCAGCACCGGACGCATCACCGGTCGGCCGCGCCGCGCCTACGTCCCCGAACGCTTCCCCGCCGCCATGCCCTTCACGTCCGCCGGCTACCTCACCCACCTGGGCCGCGTCCACGGCCTGACCGGCGCGGAAGCGGCCCGGCGCGCCGCCGAGTGGCTGGAACGCTTCGGCGCGGCCGGGCACGCCCGTACCCGGCTGGCCGAGCTGTCCAAGGGGACCAGCCAGAAGGTCGCGGTCGCCCAGGCGCTGCTTGCCGAGCCCGAACTCCTCGTCCTGGACGAGGCGTGGACCGGCCTGGACCGCGGCGCCCGTGAGGTGCTCGACCGCGCGGTCGCCGAACGGGTCGCGGACGGCGGCACCGTGGTGTTCGTCGACCACGACCCACAGCGTCTGGCCGGCGCGGCCGACGCCCGCTACCGGGTGGCGGACGGGCGGCTGCTGGCCCAGGAGGAGCGGCCCGGCGCGTCCGCGTATCCGGACGCCGCGACCGGCCCCCGGGTGACCATCGAGGCCGAGGGCCCACCGGGCGCCGCTCCTCCGACCGGCCCACCTGGCGCCGCCCCGCCGACCGGCCCACCGGGTACGACCGCCGGCGCCCCGCGACTACCGGGCGGCCCGGAGATCACTCCCGGCCCTGACGGCGCGTTCCGCTTCACGGTCCCCGCCGTGCACTCCGATGCGCTGCTGCGCGCCCTGCTCACCGCCCGTCCGCCGTGGCACATCCGCGCCGTCACCACCGCCCCCGGCCCGGCCGTACCGCCAGGTCCGGCAACCCCGTACGTCCCCGCCCCTTCCCCCGCCCCTTCCCCCGACCCCGACGAGGCCCCGCACCCGTGATCGCTCTCCTCCGCTATCAGGCGGCGCTGCTCGTCGGCTCGCACCGCTGGCTGCCGCCGGTCATCCTCTACGCGGCATTCCTGGCCATCGGCATCCAGAGCGGCGGTCCGATCCTCGACGCGTTCGGCTACGCCGCGGTCGGTGTGCTGCCGGTCGCCGTCTGGCTGACCCGGATCTGCGTCACCAACGAACCGCCGGCCGCCCGTAGTTGCACCGCGACCGCCGCCGGGCCCGGCCGGGCGCACCTCGCCGGTGTGCTGACCGCGGCCGGTGCCGGGCTGCTGCTCGGGCTGCTCGGTACGGCCCTGGTGGTGCTGATGGCCGATCCGCACTCCGCCGACCACCAGGTCGCGGTACCCGTCCTGCCCGCGACCGTCGCCGGCCTGTTCGCCGTGCTGACCTGCCTGTTGACGGGCCTGGCCATCGGTGCGCTGTGCGCCTGGCCGGTGCTGCGCGTCCCCGGCTGGGGCATCCCGGCCGGGCTGCTCGGCTCGCTGCTGCTGCTCGTCCTGGGCGGCTCGCCCGCCAACGCCGCCATGACGGGCCTGGTCACCGGCTCCCTGCACGGCACGATCACCGTCCCCTGGCTCCCGGCCGCCGCGGCCGCCCTGCTCGCGGCCGCCGCCACCGCCGCTGCGTGCACCCTGGCGTCCCGTCGCGGCTGAACCACGGAGTGAGGGCCCGGGGTCGGGTGGAGCTACGAGCCTCCCGAACGGCGAACCTCAGGACGGGCGCCAACGGCACGGGCGCCCCCCCCGGGACCGGCGGGCGTACCCTCGGCCCCATGCCGCACACGCCCGTCACCCCCGAGCCCGCTCGCCCGGCCCCCGCCGCCACCGCCCCCGAACCTGTCGTCGCCGACTGCCTGTACTGCGGCCGGCCCACGGAGTACCCGGTGGACCGGCCGGGGATCGTGCTCTGCCCGGTGTGCGAATGGCAGGAGGCCCAGCGGACCGCGTGCTCCGGCTGAGACCCGGATGAGCCGGACGACGTACTGGGCACCGTCGCCGGTCGCCGTCCGCGTAGGCCATCGGGCAGGCGGCCCGAGCCGCCCGCGAACCAGGCGGAGGGACCGGGGGAGGATCCAGGCGGACCGACGGCCCCCGCAGGCCCCCGACGGACGTCGCCCGGCGGACGTCATCCAGCAGACGTCGCCCCGCGGACGTCCGCTAGCGCACCTCGCCGGTCACCAGCGACTTCGCGTCGCGCGCCAGGGCCGTCAGCCGGGAGATCGCCCGGAAGTACTTCTTGCGGTAGCCGCCGCGCAGCATCTCCTCGCTGAACAGCTCGTCGAAGGGCTTGCCGGAGGCCAGCACCGGCACCTCACGGTCGTAGAGCCGGTCCGCGAGGACGACCAGGCGCAGCGCGGTGGACTGGTCGGGCACCGCCTGGACGTCGGTCAGGCAGACCGCCTCGATGCCGTCGCACATCGCGCCGTACCGGCTGGGGTGCACCTTCGACAGGTGGTCCAGGAGGGAGGGGAAGTCGTCGAGCGAGGCCCCGGGGGTGCGGTACGCGGTACGGGTGACGGTCTCGTCGTCGAACGGGGCGGGCGCCTCGGGCAGACCGCGGTGGCGGTAGTCCTCACCGTCGATCCGCAGCGGGCGGAAGTGGGCGCTCAGGCCCTGGATCTCGCGCAGGAAGTCGGCGGCGGCGAACCGGCCCTCGCCGAGCTTGCCGGGCAGTGTGTTGGAGGTGGCGGCCAGCGCCACACCGGCCTCCACCAGCTTGCCGAGCAGCGTGGAGACCAGCACCGTGTCGCCCGGGTCGTCCAGCTCGAACTCGTCGATGCACAGCAGCTTGTGCTCGCCGAGCGTGCGGACGGTCTGCTGGAAGCCGAGCGCGCCCACCAGGTTCGTCAGCTCGACGAAGGTGCCGAACGCCTTCCGTTCGGCGGGCGCCGGGGACGCGTGCCACAGGGAGGCGAGCAGATGGGTCTTGCCGACGCCGTAGCCGCCGTCCAGATAGACGCCGCGCGGGCCCTTGGGGACGGCGGGCTTCTTGGGGCTCCTGGCGAACCAGCGGCGCTTGCCGCCGCCGGTGTCCGCCCCGGCGGCGATCGAGTCCGCGAAGTCGCTCAGGACCTGGACCGCCTCGGCCTGGCTGGGCTGCTTCGGGTCCGGGATGTACGTGTCGAACCGGGCGTCCTGGAAGCGCGGCGGCGGCACCATCTCGGCGACCAGGCGGTCGGCCGGGACGTGCGGGGCGCGGGCGGTGAGCGCGGCGGGGGCTGCGTCGGCCGGGTCGGCCGCGTCGGCCGGCGGTCCGGCTATCGGGTCGGCCTGCGGCGCGGAGGGCTGGGAAGGTGACACAGCCGTCCAGCCTATCTCCTTCGCCCGAGGTGCCGGACCGTCCGGCGAGGCATGTCACACTGCCGCCATGCGACGCCTGTTCCCCCTCCCCGCCCCGCCCGTACCCGCCGCCGACGGGACGGCCGCAGCGCCCGCGGCGCCCGGTGCCGACGACCGCGAGTGGACGCTGGACGAGCTGGCCGACGCCTACGCCTACCCGGCGGCGGACGACCCGGCGCGCGCGGGACGCCCCGGCTGGCTGCGCGCCAACATGGTGTCCTCCATGGACGGCGCGGCCCATCACGACGGGCACTCGCAGCCGCTCTCCAGCGACGCCGACATGCGGATCTTCGGGGTGCTGCGGGGGGTCGCGGACGTCGTGGTGGTGGGCGCGGAGACGGTGCGCCAGGAGGGGTACCGGCCGGCCCGCGCCCGGGAGGCGTTCGCCGCCCGCCGGGCCGTCGCGGGGCAGTCCCCGGCGCCCGCCATCGCGGTGGTCACCGCCGGGCTCGGGCTGGACTTCGGGCTGCCCCTGTTCACCGAGGCGCTGGCACCGACCGTCGTCCTGACCGGCGCGGGCGCCCCCGCCGATCGGGTGGCCAAGGCCCGGGCGGCCGGTGTGGAGGTGCTGTTCGCCGGCGAGGGCCTGGGCGTCGACCCGTCCCGGGTGGCCGGTGTCCTGGCCGAACGCGGTCATACCCGGCTGCTCACCGAGGGCGGACCGATGCTCCTGGGGCAGTTCGCCGCGGCCGGTGCGCTGGACGAGATGTGTCTTTCGCTCGCTCCGGTGGTAACCGTCGGAGATGCGCCGAGGATCATGAAGGGGCCGGCCGTCGAGGTTCCCGAGCGGTTCACCCTGGCATCCGTATTGGAGGAGGCCGGGTTCCTGTTCACTCGCTACCGTCGGTCCTGACAAACAGCGGAATTATCTGTTCCGCTTAGCTTCCTTTGGGCACACTAAAAGCCAACAGGTCCCGCGTGGCGACGGGGCAGGATGGTGTCTGTCGGGCTCCGCACAATGCGGCCTGAGGAGAAGAAGGGCGTCCGTCGTGTTCACGAGCGTATTGATGATCGAGAAACCTCTGACGCCCGCCGACGTGGAGTTCGTGACCACCCTGCACGGCGACGACCCGGTCTCGTTCGTCGTGCTCATGCAGCCCCGCGGCAAGCAGGACGTCCTGCTGCGGGCCATCGACGATGTCGCCCTCGGGGAGTTCGACGACGCCGTGCGCGAGGGTGCCGAACCGGGCGGGGCACAGGCCGAGGCCCCCGCCGAGGTCGGGCTGACACACACCCTGCAGGCACTGCGCGAGGCCGGTGCGCAGGCCGTCGGACAGGTCGTCGAGGACCATCCGCTGGACCTGCTGCGCTCCGTCGTGGACGAGACCGGGGCGGACGAGGTGATCGTGCTGACCGCCCCGCACTTCGTCGAGGAGTTCTTCCACCGCGACTGGGCCTCCCGCGCCCGCCACAAGGTCGGCGTCCCGGTCCTCAAGCTCTTCTCGCACGCCGCCGACGACCAGCCCCAGGGGACGCCCGGAGGCTGACCGCACCCCCGGGGCCGGCCACCGGCACCGTCACAGCCGGCCGGCCGGCCGGGGGCGCAGCCGTCCGTCGTGCACCTCCGCGATCTCGTCCGCCACGTCCAGATGGCTGTGGTCGTGGGTGACCAGCACCGTCGCCGTCGCCCGCTGGTGGGTCAGGTTGACCAGCAACTCCAGCACCGCGGCGCCCCGTTCGTGGTCCAGCGCGCTGGTCGGCTCGTCCACCAGCAGCACCGCGGGGTCGTTCATCAGCGCCCGGGCGATGTTGATCCGCTGCCGCTGGCCGCCGGACAGCTGGTGCGGCCGCCGGCCGGCCAGCCCCTCCAGGCCGACGGCCGCCAGCAGCTCCCGCGCCCTGGCCCGGGCCGTGCGCGGCGAGCGGCCGTCCAGATGGGCCATCACCTCCAGCTGCTCGGCGGCGGTCAGGGCCGGCAACAGGTTCGGCTGCTGGAAGACCATGCCGAGGGCTGTCCGGCGCAGCGCGGTCAGCTCGGCGCGGCCGAGGCCCGTGGTGTCCGTGCCGTCGATCACCACCCGCCCGCGGTCCGGGCGGATCAGCGTCGCGGCGACCGCCAGCAGGCTGGACTTCCCCGACCCGGACGGCCCGATCACCGCGGTCAGGCGGCCGGCGGACACGGTCAGCGAGACCGCGTCCAGCGCGGTCAACCGGTCCTCGCCGTCGGGGTAGGTCAGGGTCACATCGGTCAGTTCGAGGCTCATCGGGCACTTCCCAGGGCGGTCAGCGGGTCGACGGAGGTGATGCGGCGGATGGACAGCGCGGCTCCGGCGGCGCCGAGCGCGATCATGATCAGGGCCGGGACCAGCACGGTCGGCGGATCGAGCACGAACGGCACCGCGCCGCCGATGCCCGCACCCACCCCCGCCGCCACGGCGGTGCCCAGTCCGGTCCCGATCACCAGCAGGACGACGGCCTGCCCGAGCGCGTCCCGCAGCAGGTAGCGGGTCGAGGCGCCCAGCGCCTTCAGCACGGCGACATCGCCGCTGCGCTGGATCGTCCACACGGTGAAGAACGCGCCGATCACCAGCGCGGAGATGGCGAACAGGAAGCCGCGCATCAGCTGGAGCGAGCCGTTCTCGGCGGTGTACGAGCCGATGGCCTGCAGGGCGTCCTCCAGGGGCACCGTCTTCGTGCCCAGCCGCCCGTCGGCGTCGGCGAGACTCTGGGTCCCCGTGGTGGAGAGCGCCAGCACCGTCGCCCCCGGGGAGCCGCCGCCGGTGCCGCCCGTCAGGGACCGCCAGTCGGCGAGCGACGCCCAAACCACCGGGGTGTGGCTGTACATGGCCGCACCCGCCACCGCCGCCACCCGGAACGTGCGCCCGCCCAGCGACACCTTGCCGCCGGCCCGCACCCCGAGCGAGGCCGCGGCCTTCTCCGAGAGCACCACCTTGCCGTCCCCGGCCCGCCCCTGCGCCGGGGCCAGCCGCGACCCGGGGCGCACCCCGAAGGCCGACACCGCGGCCGCCCGGTCGCCCGCCTCCGCCTTCGTCGTGGCGATCCCCAGCGGCTCGGCCCGCCGTACGCCGGGCACCCGCGCCCACTCCCTTACGGTCCGTTCGGTCAGCCGGGAGTCGGTGAAGGCGACCGTACGGCCCTCCAAGGGCGCGGAGAACACCAGGTGGTCGGCGGGCAGCCCGGTGATCGCCGAGGTGTTCTCCCGGCCCAGGCCCGCCGTCAGGCCCGACAGCAGACCCACCAGCACGGTGATCAGCACCACGACGGTGCCCATCAGGGCGAACCGCCCCTTGGCGAATCTCAGATCTCTCCAGGCGACGAACACGGGCTCGGCCATCCTCCGGGTACCGGCGCCGGACCCACTGCCCGGCGGCTCGACCCCACCGTCGCCCGCCGGAGGGGGCCGCGGCATCGCGCCGCGGAGTGGTCCGCGGAGATCGAAAGGTGCGCCCCGGCATCAACCCTTCGGTTGATGCCGCAGGCCGTACCCGCCCGTAGCCTGAAGGAGCCGTGACCGAAGAAGCCGTGACCGCTCACTCCCTCACCCCCGTCCTGCGGGTCCTGCGCAGCTGCCTCCATCTGATGGTGGCCGCGCTGCTCGGGCTCGCCGCCGTCCGCGCGGTCGCCGATCACCGGCCGCACACGCCCGCGGTCCTCGCCACCGCCGTCGTGCTGTTCGCGCTCTACGTCGCCGGCCCCCGGCTGCCCCGGCTGCGCAGCTCCACCGGCGCCGCCGCGCTCTGGCTCACCGCCGTCGGGCTGGTCTGGCTGGTGCTGCTGGCCCTCACCCCGGACGGCGTCTGGCTGGCCTTCCCGCTGTTCTTCGTCCAGCTGCACCTGCTCCCGTTGCGCTGGGCGCTGCCCGTCGTCGCGGCCACCACCGTCGGCGCCGTCGCCGGCTTCGGATGGCACACCCACACCCTCAGCGTCGGCACGGTCCTCGGCCCGGCCCTCGGGGCGGCGGTCGCGGTCGCCGTCGTCCTCGGCTACCAAGCCCTCTACCGCGAGAGCGAGCAGCGCCGCCGCCTCATCGAGGAGCTCACCGCGGCCCGCAGCGAGCTGGCCACCGCGGAGCACGCCGCCGGCGTGCTCGCCGAACGGGAGCGGCTGGCCCGCGAGATCCACGACACCCTCGCCCAAGGCCTCTCCAGCATCCAGCTGCTGCTGCGCGCCGCCGAGCGCGCCCTTCCCGAGCGGCCCGGGACGGCGCTCGGGCACGTCCGGCAGGCCCGTACGGCCGCGGTCGACAACCTCGCCGAGGCCCGCCGGTTCGTCCGCGCGCTCAGTCCGCCCGACCTGGAGACCGGCTCGCTGCCCGCCGCCCTGGAGCGGCTGTGCGCCACCACGGAGCGCACCTCCGGCCTGACCGTGCACTGCCAGGTCTCCGGCGCGCCCACCGCGCTCCCCACCCCGCACGAGGTCGCCCTGCTGCGCATCGCCCAGTCCGCGCTGGCCAACACCGTCCAGCACGCCGCGGCCGGCCGGGTCGAGCTGACCCTCAGCTACATGGACACCGAGGTCGCCCTGGACGTCGTCGACGACGGCACCGGGTTCATCCCGGCGCAGGTGCCCGCGCCGGGCTCCGCGGCGGCCTTCGGCACCGGTTTCGGGCTCGCCGCGATGCGTGCCCGGGCCCGCGCCCTCCAAGGCACCCTCGCCGTCGAGTCCGCCCCGGGAGAGGGCACCGCCATCGCCGTCACCCTGCCCTGCCCCGCAGCGCCCGCCCGCCCGGAGGCCGCCCTGTGACCAGCCCCGTGACCGGCCCCGCGACCCCCGTCCGGCTGCTGCTCGCCGACGACCACCCCGTCGTACGGGCCGGCCTGCGTGCCGTCCTGGAGACCGAACCGGGCTTCGAGGTCGTCGCGGACGTGCCCACCGCCGAGGAGGCCGTCGAGCTCGCCGGGCGGTGCGAGGTGGACGTGGTCCTCATGGACCTCCAGTTCGGCGGGCGGATGCTGGGCTCGCAGGCCACCGCCGCGATCACCGCCCGGGCCGGCGCCCCGCGCGTCCTGGTCCTGACCACGTACGACACCGACGCCGACATCCTCGCCGCCATCGAGGCCGGCGCCACCGGCTACCTCCTCAAGGACGCGCCGCCCGAGGAGCTGGCCGCCGCGGTGCGCACCGCCGCGGCCGGGAAGTCCGCGCTCGCACCCACCATCGCGCTGCGCCTGATGGACCGGATGCGGACACCCGCCACCGCGCTCTCCCGCCGCGAGACCGAGGTCCTCCAGCTCGTCGCCGACGGCCTGTCGAACGCCGCGATCAGCAAGCGGCTCTTCCTCAGCCAGGCGACCGTCAAATCCCACCTTGTCCACATCTACTCCAAGCTGGGAGTGGACTCCCGCACATCCGCGGTCGCCACGGCCACCGCGAAGGGCCTGATCCGCCGCTGATCGCTGATCGCTGAGCATCTGCTGACCGCTGACCGCTGACCGCTGACCGTGTGCTCACCCGTTGACCGCTGTCTCGCAGCCCGGGTGCGGGCGGTCCGCGGTCGTCCGCGGGCCCTGCGGGGGTCGTCCGGGGACGTGCGGGGGCCGTTCCGGGGCCGTCCGGGGTCCGTGGATCGGCGCTGTCGGTGCCGGGTGCGACAATCTTCGGCAGCGGGACAGCCGTACCGGCAGCACGAGCACCGGAACCCGGCAACCCGACAGCAGAACCGCACGACCGCACGACCGCACCACCGCATGACCGCACCACCGCACCACCGCTCGCGATGATCGACGATCAGGGAGACCCGCTCATGGCACCCGCCATCCCAGCCTCGATGGACCGACCGCACTTCATCGGTATCGGCGGAGCCGGCATGTCGGGCATCGCCAAGATCCTCGCCCAGCGCGGCGCCCGGGTGGCCGGCAGCGACGCCAAGGACTCCCCGACCGCCGAGGCCCTGCGCGCCCTCGGCGTCACCGTCCACCTCGGCCACGCCGCCGAGCACCTCGCCGCCGACGCCACCAGCGTCGTGGTCTCCTCCGCGATCCGCCCCGACAACCCCGAGCTGGCCGCCGCCCATGAGCGCGGCGTCCCCGTCGTGCACCGCTCCGACGCCCTCGCCGCCCTCATGGACGGCCTGCGCCCGATCGCCGTGGCCGGCACGCACGGCAAGACCACGACCACCTCCATGCTCGCCGTCTCCCTCGGTGCCCTCGGCCTCAAGCCGTCCTACGCCATCGGCGGCGACCTCGACGCCCCCGGCTCCAACGCGGAGCACGGCACCGGCGAGATCTTCGTCGCCGAGGCCGACGAAAGCGACCGCAGCTTCCACAAGTACGCCCCCGAGGTCGCCATCGTCCTCAACGTCGAGCTGGACCACCACGCCAACTACGCCTCGATGGACGAGATCTACGAGTCCTTCGAGACCTTCGTGGGCCGCATCCGCCCCGGCGGCACCCTGGTCATCGCCGCCGACCACCCCGGCGCCCGCGAGCTGACCGCCCGGGTCTCCGGCCGCGAGGACATCGAGATCGTCACCTACGGCGAGTCCAAGGACGCCGACGTCCGCATCCTCCAGGTCACCCCGCACGGCCTGACCAGCGACGTCACCGTCAGCCTCACCAGCGGCAAGATCCTCACCTTCACCGTCTCCGTCCCCGGCCGGCACTACGCCCACAACGCCGTCGCCGCCCTCGCCGCCGGGGTCGCCCTCGATCTGCCGCCGCACAACCTCTCCACCGCCCTCGGCAAGTACACCGGCGTCAAGCGCCGCCTCCAGCTCAAGGGCGAGGCGGCCGGCGTCCAGGTCATCGACTCCTACGCCCACCACCCGACGGAGATGACCGCCGACCTCGAAGCGATCCGCGGAGCCGTGCCCGAGGGCTCCCGCGTCCTGGTCGTCTTCCAGCCGCACCTCTTCTCCCGCACCCAGGAGCTCGGCACGGAAATGGGCCAGGCGCTCGCCCTCGCCGACGCCTCCGTCGTGCTGGACATCTATCCGGCCCGCGAGGACCCGATCCCGGGTGTCACCAGCACCCTGATCATCGACGCCGCGCGCGCCGCAGGCGCCGAGGTCACCGCCGAGAGCGACAAGTCCGCCGTCCCGGACGTCATCGCCGGAATGGCCCGACCCGGTGACCTTGTTCTCACCATGGGCGCGGGCGATGTGACCGACCTCGGCCCCGCCATCCTGACCCGCCTGGGCAGCTGACCCGGAGGAGGCCCCGAATGCCGTACGAGATCGACAAGCCCGATGAGCAGTGGCGCGCCGAGCTGACCCCTGCCGAGTACCAGGTACTCCGCCAGGCCGGCACCGAGCCCGCCTTCGTCGGTGAGTACACCGACACCAAGACCTCGGGCATCTACTCCTGCCGCGCCTGCGGCGCCGAACTCTTCCGCTCCGACACCAAGTTCGAGAGCCACTGTGGCTGGCCGTCCTTCTACGACCCCAAGGACTCCGACGCCGTCGAGCTCCTGGAGGACCGCTCGCACGGCATGCTCCGTACCGAAGTCCGCTGCGCCCGCTGCGGCTCCCACCTCGGCCACGTCTTCGAGGGCGAGGGCTACCCGACGCCTACGGACCAGCGGTACTGCATCAACTCGATCTCGTTGCGGTTGTTGGCGGACGAGGACGAGCCCCGCTCGCACGGGGAGCAGAGGCCGTAGGCCGACGCGTCCAGCAGCACCTTGTGGACCACTTGCTGACGCGGGGAGCGGCCCACTTCATCGTCACGAAGACGTCCGAGGTGGGGGCCTCCCCGCACGTGCGGCAAGCAGACAGTGCGTGCCGCGCCGTTCGACCACTGAACCGGCCAGCTAGCTACGAGGCAGGAGATCACGGGCCGGCTGAACCCCGGACCATGGCGGACTCGATCTACCGCACCACGGGCAAAACCGCACCGTGACCACCCGCTGCGCTTCAGCGACAGCCGCCTCCTCGCCCAATGGGTTCCCGGCGGCCCCTGGGGGCTTGAGCATCGCAGGATGGCGACGGGAACAGGGGCAGCACGAGCCTGGCCGACCCGGGACGCAGCATCGCCGGCCAAGTTGCCCCGGAAGGCGACTACGTCTCATGCCCCTGCTTCCCCTCGAAGGGGACCGGTTGCCAAGCCCGCAGCCGCCTATTGAATCTCGGGATTTATGGGCGGCGGGCGACGTCGTGCGGAGAATCTGCCGAACCCAGCCTCCTCGCAGACGTGCGACTCCGGCAGGGTGGCCCAGGCGCGTGACCGAACCACCCTGCGGACGCACGGACAGGAAAGGGGAGCAGGGCATGAAGGGGCAACGGAAGGCAGTGAAGCTCCGAAGGAAGTCGCAGCGCGTTCTGCAATGGTCCTTCTCTGCAATCCTCCTTTTTATGGCGGCCCTCGTTATTGGGAAAATGGGCTTTCGTGGACCAAACAAGGCTGAAGTTGGCCTAACGGCCTCCTTTGCAACCATATTCTTGGTGCAGAGGGTTTGCCGATCTCGCGTGCTCATCTTTCAAGATGAGGTATGTGTCGTCAATGCGGTGTTTAAATACAGTGTGGCGCGCAGTGCCGTTGCTCAAGTTTTCGTCGACCTCGGAGGGAATCTGACGCTAGAAACGACAGGTGGTGAGGAGGTTTACGTAGCTGCCTATAGCGGCTCTCTCATAGATCATTTTGTGGGCAGCTCGGAGAGGGCGGCCAAAACGATCCGTCAGCATGTGAAAATGAAAACGGCTACCTCGCGAGACTCCGCTGTCCGTAGAGGGCTGGCAATTTCCTGGCTTTCGGATATCTGGCTGGTCGCCGCAGTGATCTGTGCGGTGTGGACCGCCATCGGCAATGTGGTTGGGTGAGTGGTAGCCGCGGCGAATCAGTAAGGCGCTCATCTTTCGTCCGGCGCCTCCTTCGCAGAGGGGCGGATCTCAGCCATCAGCCGGGCCCGTGTCGACTGCATCAACTCGATCTCGCTGCGGCTGATGCCGGACGAGGACGGTCCCCGCTCGCACGGGGAGCAGAGGCCATAGGGCAGCGCGTCCAGCGGCACCGCGGAACCACCTGCTGACGCGCGAGGAGCCACAGCTACGACCGGAAGAGCGGGCAGTCGGACACCGACGGAGCGCGATGGTCCAACCTCGAACACCGGGCCACCCCAAGCCTCCTCGAACCGCGCACCGGCTGGGCGTCGGGCAATGCCGGCATCGTCCGCGAGCTACTGCGCTACGTACGGATGAGCCGGGGAGCCGACCCGACGTATGTGGTCACCTGGCCGGACCAACCAGCGGTGAATCAAACCAGGTGGGGAAGGCGAAACAGGCCACGAGCGGCGGAAGTTCGACGCGGCGGTGAGTGAGGTCTGCCTGCGATGACATAGGGGCGGTCGGCAGGTGGCCGGTATTCCGGCACGGCAGGCAGGAGTGGGTGGTGCCCGCGAAAGCCTTCGCCTTTGCGGGCACCGCGCTTTTCCCGTGGGAAAGGTTCCGGATCAGGCCGGCATGGTGATGGCTGTCACCACCAGGCCCTCCTCGACCAGCCAGCGGCCGGTGAACTCGGTGACTTCGGTGCCGTTGACGAGTGGGCCGGGGACGAGGAGGCGGGCGGTGAAGGTGGCGTCGGTGGGGTCGAGGGTGAGCAGGGCGTCCTCGAAGCCGAGCCAGCGGTGGGCGAGGGGGTACCACGCCTTGTAGACGCTCTCCTTCGCGCTGAAGATCAGGCGGTCCCAGGCGATCTCCGGTTCGAGGTCGGCCAGATGGTGCAGCTGGGCGCGTTCCTCGGGGAGGGTGACGAGGTCCATGACGCCCGGGTCGGAGACCGGGAGGTTGGGTTCGGCGTCCAGGCCGACGGTCCGGACGTCCCGTTGGCGGGCCACGGCCGCGGCGCGGTAACCGGTGCAGTGCGTCATCGCGCCGACGATGCCTTCCGGCCACTCCGGCGCCCGGTCACGGCCGGGGAGCAGCGGTGCCGGGGCGATGCCCAGCCGGGACATTGCGGCGCGGGCGCAGCCGCGTACGGTGCCGAACTCCCGCTGACGCTTGGGCACGGCGCCTGCGACCAGGGCCCATTCCTCGGGGAACATCTCGGACAGCGGGGCGTCCTCGAAGGACTCGGCGGTCACGATCGGCGCCGGGAGCAGCTTGTCGATCACGCCCGGACCCCCGTCGTGCCGGAGCCGACGGTGGCCGGGGCCGGCAGGATCTGCACCGGACGGCCCGGTGTGCCGGAGCGGCGCCGCCACTCCCGGGGATAGCCGAGCGAGACCTCCTGGTGCGGTACGCCGTCGCAGACCAGCAGGCGGGGGATGTGCAGATGGCCGTAGACCACGGTGGCGGCACGGAACCGGCGCGGCCAGTCGGCGGTCGCCTCCGTGCCGCACCACAGCGCGAAGTCCGGGTACCACAGCGGGTCGGTGGGCTCCCGGACCACCGGCCAGTGGTTGATCAGGATGGTCGGCAGGTCCTCCGGCAGGGCCGCGAGCCGTGCTTCGGTGGCCGCCACCCGGGCCCGGCACCAGTCCTCGCGGGTGGGATACGGGTCCGGGTGCAGATGGAACTCGTCCGTGCACACCACCCCGGCCCGCTCGGCCTGGGCGAGCGCCTCCTCCTTGGAGGTCACGCCCGGCCGCCGGAAGGTGTAGTCGTAGAGCAGGAACAGCGGGGCGAGGACGACCGGGCCGCCGGCCCCCTCCCAGACCGGGTACGGGTCCTCGGGCGTCAGGACGCCCAACTCCCGGCAGATCTCCACCAGATGCTCGTACCGCGCCACCCCGCGCAGCTGCACCGGATCGTCGGCGGGGGTCCACAGCTCGTGGTTGCCCGGTACCCACACCACCTTGGCGAAGCGTTCGCTGAGCAGGCCGAGCGCCCAGCGGATGTCGGCGACGTACTCGCCCACGTCGCCGGCGACCAGCAGCCAGTCGTCGGCGGACTCCGGTCTTAACCCCTCGACGATCTCGCGGTTCTCGGCATAGCGGACGTGCAGGTCGCTGACCGCGACCAGGGTGCCGGGTCCGTGGGCCGGTGTGGGGTGTGGGGTTGGGGCGGGGGCCGGGGCCGGCGCGGCGGGGCCGTCGGCACCGGGAGCGCCGGGAGCGCCGGGAGTGAGGGTGCGGATCTCGTAGGTCACCCTCGCAGTAAAGACGGTGCGCCGAGGAGAGTGAAGGGCGGGCCGGGGGACGGGCGGTGTGTCACCGGTCCGGGTGCAGGGGGCGGGGCGTCACCAGTTGGGGTGCGGCGGGGGCGGCGGCCCGGGCGTGCCGTTGGTCCGGGTGCGGCGGTGGTCCGGCTGGCGGTGCCGGAGGCGGACGGTGTGTCACTGGTCCGGGGCGCCCGGGGTCCGGGGTGCCGGGTGTCGGGTGCCGAGGGCAGGCGGTGGGCACTGGGCCGGGCGTGCCAGTGGCGGTGCGGTGGTGGTCGGGCTGGCGGTGCCGGGGGAGGGGCGGGGCGTCACCAGTTTGGGTGCGGCGGGGCGGTGCGGTGTGCCGTTGGTCCGGGTGCGGCGGTGGTCCGGCCGGTGGTCCCGGGGGCGGACGGTGTGTCACTGGTCC